>NZ_NDIM01000076.1:0-11452 GCF_002241375.1 Vibrio sp. V19_P1S1T109
ATTTTCTAGCTTGTCGATTTTCATCATATTTTCTCTCTCTGTTTGAATGCGGCATTTATACACCTTTCAGCACCATTTCCAAAATGATTCTTTATATAAACCGCCACAAGCGGACACTTTCACAACAAATTGTTTCAAGATGTGCCAAGACAAAACAAGTTAAAACAAGCCGCTCGTCAAGCTTAGTGACGTCAAATTAAAGTCAAGAAAATCATAATTATTGACTGCTTCGCAACTTAATCTAAAAACTTCGCACAACTTTTGAGCCTGCCACCCATGCACATTTTTATTTCATAGTGCATGGTTAAATCAGCTCATTTAGCCCTTGTAAATCGTATTTTTTGAGGTGGATTTATGTTTGATTTAAACGGTGAATGGCGATTGAGCTCACCCGAGTATCCCGATATCCAAATCGCGATGACACTGCCCGGTGACCAGTATCATGCATTACTGCAAGCGGGTTTGATCCCTCATCCCTATTATGCATCCAATGAATCTCAGGTTCAGTGGGCTGGCTTATGTCATTGGGTATTAACAAAAGCGATCACTTTAAATGCGGCAGACCTTCAGTGCCCAAACCACTTACTGGAGCTGAATAAGGTCGATACGTTTGCTGATCTATGGATCAACGGACAGAAGGTTTTACAGTGCCATAATGCTTTTCAAACCTATACCGTTAATATTCGCCCTTATCTGCAAATTGGTGTAAATCATTTTGAATGGCGATTTGAACCTGCCGCTTCGGTAGCCAAGCAAAGAGCCGATGAGCTGCCCTTTCCCATTCCGTGGGCGCAAGGGAATAATCAACTTCCTCACATGAACACAGTGCGAAAACCTCAATGCCACAGTGGTTGGGATTGGGGGATATGCCTTGCTGTTTGTGGTATTTTTGCACCAATGCAATTAAAAACGGTACAAGAATATTCACTGCTGGGTGTGGATATTGAACAAGTTTGGCATGCTTTAACACACGTTACGCTGCACGTAAGAATACGGCATAGCGAATCGCTCTCCACACCCATCACACTTACTTTTGGCGATCAAACTATTACGATCGATAGTGAGGCATTTTGCAACCAAAGCATTGTGGATATTGATGTTCACCATCCGCATCTCTGGTGGCCAAACGGTTACGGTGACCCTTATTTATACACACTGTCTATTGCCATGGCACAGCAGCAGATCAACCGCCAAGTTGGCTTAAGACGTCTCACGTTGCGCACTGAGCAAGATTCCATCGGCAGTGAAATGACCTTTATCGTGAATGAGGTCTCGATATCAGTGAAGGGCGCGAATTGGATACCAATGGACGCCATGCCAAGCAAAGTCAATTTTTCCCGTTATCAACAGCTGTTACGAGCCGCACAAGAAGCTCACATGAATATGATTCGTGTGTGGGGAGGAGGTGATTATGAACACGATCATTTTTATCAACTTTGCGACCAACTCGGATTATTAGTCTGGCAAGATCTGATGTTTTCCTGCGCACAATACCCTTCAACACCGAGTTTCTTAGAAGAGGTAAAGCAAGAAGTCACACAACAAATACAACGTTTGAAGCACCATGCTTGCCTTGCCATTTGGTGTGGTGATAATGAGGTGATTGGTTCATTAACTTGGTATCCAGAATCTCGAGAAAACCGTGAAAAATACCTAGTCAATTACGACCGACTCAATCGTTTTTTAGAAATCCTCGTCAATGAACAAGATCCAAGTCGCCGTTTTTGGGCAAGCTCACCTTGCAATGGTGAATTAGATTTTGGTGACGCTTGGCATGATGATAATAAAGGTGACATGCATTTTTGGGATGTGTGGCATTCAGGTAAATCCTTTGACGCTTACCATTCAATATCCCCACGATTTTGTTCAGAATTCGGTTATCAGTCTTGGCCTTCATTTAGTGAAGTGAAGCAGATTATCCCAGAAAGCGACTGGAATATCAGTGCGCCTCATTTTGAACATCACCAAAAGAATGCTCGTGGTAATAGCATCATCACCGAAATGTTTACTCGCTATTTCCGTTTCCCGAATGGCTTCCAGCAGATGCTTTATTTGAGCCAAGTTCAGCAAGCCATGGCGATTAAAACGGCTGTCGAAGCGTGGCGGGCAACCTCACCGATTTGCCGTGGCATATTATATTGGCAACTCAATGACAACTGGCCCGTCGCGTCTTGGTCAAGCATTGAGTATTCTGGACGCTGGAAGCAATTACATTATCACGCCAAACGGTTTTATAACCCGCTTTTGGCCTGTTTTTCTGAAGATGAGAAATACCTATCATTGAGAGCCATTAATGATGCACCCAGTGAGCAATACCTTGTGGGTGACATATATTGGTTTGGATGGGAAGGAGAATTGCGAAAGCATTGGTCAATCAATGAACGACTGCCCCAAGAGAGTAACCAAATCGTGTGGCAACACACAATAAAGGATTTCACACCAGAAAAAGGAGCGATCTACTTTGTCAGTACGGATGGCCAGCGGGATAATTTTTGGCTGCCGGATGTACCCAAACGCTTGCCCTTAAAATCGGCCCGCATATTGTGTGAATATCGTGCGGGCAGTCTCTGTTTGACCACTGACCGACCTGCACTTTACGTTCACCTAGAACATGACAACGTACTACAATTTTCTGACTCCAGCTTCTTTTTGCTCCCCAACCAAATGCGGACAATCGCCTTTAGATCAGACGATAAATCTCACTTAAACTGTACTATTTATCAACTGGCTGAATGAACTGAGCCGAATAAAGACAAACGCTCAGCCTTAAGGAAGGAAACGAAAAAGAGCTGCGCATCAAGCAGCTCTTTGCAAGCTAAACCATTTTTACTAATGCATGTTCAACATTGGCTCATGTCAAACACTGACTAATGTTGAACACCAGATGGATTTTCACCAAATTCAGTCTGTTGATAAATATCTGCAAGGGTTTTTGCACGTTTTGCTGCCTTGCGTCGTTTCGTTGGTTCAAAGTATTGCTCGACCTGCTTCAATGTCTCTTCATGGTCTTGCGCGGATTGGACAAAGTCTGGGTTGGCTAACGCTTCTTGGCGAAGGCGGTTAACTCGTTCTAGCGTTTCCCACAACATATTTCACCTCCAACTTCACTGTGCATACATACAGCTTAGTAAAGAGTGACATAATGTCAAGCAATTAACTGTGGATTTATACAGTTAATTAAAATAAATGCTCATTATTTCAATGAGTCATTAATCTGCGAGGCCTCTTAAGGTGCGCACGTTGATTCTCGAAGCACCAGCTTACCTAGATAGCGATGTATCTTGGCATCATCCGAGCTCTTCCCTTCAGCCAATTGTAGGGCCAAGGCTACTGCGTCCTTCGTCAGTTGCTCAATGGGAAGCGATATTGTTGAGAGATTGGGCACCGAATACGCAGCCGCAGGCTCATCATCAATCCCCATTACAGAGACCTGATTGGGTACCAAAATGGCATGTTCGTAAAGTGCGCGCATTGCTCCTAGTGCCATATCATCGTTACAGGCAAAAATAGCGCTGAACTCACTCTGTTGTTCTAATAACCGTTGAACTGCGGCATAACCCGCCAGCATAGAATTATCACCTTCAACAACGAGCGTGTGATTGAGCTTAATACCAGTCTGCTGCAAGCCTGACTGGTAAGCAGCAAATCGCTGTTGTCCTGTATCACTGTCCAAAGGGCTAGTGATGCAAGCAATGCGGCGATGGCCAAGTTCAAGCAAGTGATTAATCGCTAAAGAAGCGGCTTGATGCTGCTCAAAACCAAAACTATGCAAACCGACTTCTTCCAAGGTTCGATTGAGTACAATCAGTGGCACTGAAACATCAGATTGCAATGATGCCAGCTCATGATTCGACAAATGGCGGCTGTAAAGCATGATGGCGTCACAACGCTGAGTGAGCAATGAGCGCACTGCTGCTAATTCGCCTGCCGCGTTATCGTGACTGTCCATGACAAGTAAGGTCTTACGTGCTTGCTCGGCACCTTGTGCTGCTTGATGCAATAAGCTGCCAAAATAACTCCCTTGAAACTGAGGAAGTATCAGCCCAATCGCATTTGCACTGTTTGTGGCTAATGCTTGCGCCAACACATTAGGTTGATAACCCAAGGTGGACATGGCTTGTAAAACGGCTTCTCGCGTACTTGCTTTTACTTGGCCAGTTTGGTTGAGTACGCGCGATACGGTGGCTTTAGACACGCCCGCTGCTTTACAAACGTCATTGATTGTCGCCATGGTGACTCCTAATAAAAACCCCCGACTTTTGGAAGCCGAGGGAGTTTACCTAATTTCCTAAGCTGGATGAACGCTCTCAATCAACAATTATTATTGTCATTCCACGTTTATAATTGTTCGCCATTGGTTTTGATCACGGACTGATACCAGTAAAAGCTTTTCTTTTTACTGCGAGCCATTGAACCAGAACCATCATCGTGTTTGTCAACATAGATGAAACCGTAACGTTTTTTATATTCACCAGTGGTGAATGACACACAATCGATGCAGCCCCAAGGGGTGTAGCCCATGACATCAACGCCGTCTATAGCAATGGCCTTCTTCACTTCTCGTATATGTGCTTGTAAATACTCAATCCGATAATCGTCTTGCACTTGGCCTTGCTCATCGGCTTCATCGATCGCCCCAAAACCATTTTCGACAATAAAAATCGGTTTCTGGTAGCGTTCATACAATTCAGAAAGCGCGTAGCGAAGCCCTACCGGGTCAATTTGCCATCCCCAATCAGACGCTGTGAGATAAGGGTTTAAGCGACTTTGTTTAAATAAACTGGTTGTTTCACCTTCAGCGTTGCGATCATCCGAGACAATATTCGTCATGTAATAGCTGATCGCAAGGTAGTCGGCACAACCCTTACGCAGTATCGCTTCATCGCCATCGAGCATATCAACGGTTATCGATTTTCGCTCCCATTCACGCCAAATATAGCTTGGATAATAACCACGAACTTGCACATCGCTGAACAAGTATTTCTCTCTCATCATTTCTTGAGAGCGGATCATATCTTCTGGACGACACGACGCGGGATAAAGCGGCATCATATGAATCATGCTACCCATTTGAAATTGAGGGTTGATCTTATGACCGAGATCGACCACTAAAGCACTGGCAATAAATTGGTGATGCATGACTTGGTACATCACCTGCTCTGGGTTGTCATGTTCAGTGAAGATCACCCCTGAGTTACAGTAGCCAAACAGTGGGAATTCCCAATTTCGCTGGTTATTGATCTCATTGAAGGTAATCCAGTATTTCACTTTCTGTTTATAACGCTCCATCACCACTTGGCTAAAGTTAACGAAGAAATCCACAAGCTTGCGATTTGCCCATCCCCCGTATTGTTGTACAAGGTGGAATGGCATCTCAAAATGCGAAAGCGTAATAACTGGCTCAATGCCGTATTTCAGCAATTCATCAAAAAGATCATCATAAAATTGTAGCCCTGCTTCATTGGGCGAGACTTCGTCACCTTGTGGAAAAATACGAGTCCAAGCAATTGAGGTTCTAAAACATTTAAAACCCATCTCAGCAAAAAGTGCAATGTCACCTTGGTAATGACTATAAAAATCAACGGCTTCATGATTAGGATAGAAATAATTTGCATCCACACCGGAGGTCATCACCCTAGGTACTTCATGCGCTCCTTTTGAGAGCACATCGACAATGCTGACTCCTTTTCCACCTTGGTTCCATCCACCTTCAACTTGATGTGCTGCTACAGCCCCACCCCATAAAAAATCTTTTGGAAAACCATTCGTTGCCATCGTCATCTACCTCGTCTTCATTTGCTGACTCAATGTACCCTTATGTCGATCTAATATGCTATTTCACGCCATATGGACAGGTTGTATAGAAATACATCATCGCTTTGCTACTTTGCGTGACATCATAAACGATTATCGTAAAAATGTAACCGGTTTCGGAAACCGGTTATATTTAAATTAATAATTCTAATGTTCTCGGAAGAAAATACGCACTATTTGTTACTGACAAGTGGCAAACAGAGACATTCCGTAGCACTTTTGCTGTGACTACTGTATGCTTGCGCCTTTCCGCAACGTGATGCGGATCACTCCCTTATTTACATATCGAGACATTTTAATGAGTTTTGCCTCTCTGGGTTTATCCCATGCCATCCTGAAAGCCGTTGCTTCTCAAGGTTACGAAACACCATCGCCAATTCAGGCGCAAGCTATTCCAGCCGTTCTTGAAGGCAAAGATGTGATGGCAGCGGCCCAGACAGGTACCGGGAAAACAGCAGGATTTACCCTGCCCATTTTGGATCTATTAGTTAAAGGCCCAAAAGTAGGCCCCAACCAAGTGCGTGCATTAATTCTGACGCCGACACGTGAATTAGCCGCACAAGTTGCCGACAACGTGGCAACTTACGGACAAAACCTTCCACTACGCTCTGAAGTTATTTTCGGCGGTGTGAAAGTTAACCCACAGATGATGAAAATGCGTCGTGGGGTAGATATTTTGGTCGCGACACCGGGTCGACTGTTGGATTTATACAACCAAAATGCGATTAAATTTAACCAATTAGAAATTTTGGTCTTAGACGAAGCGGATCGCATGTTAGACATGGGCTTCATTCGTGACATTAAAAAGATCCTTGCACTGCTGCCAGCAAAACGTCAAAACCTACTCTTTTCGGCCACTTTCTCTGATGAAATTCGCCAACTTGCGAAAGGGTTAGTTAACAACCCAGTCGAGATTTCGGTTACGCCACGCAATAGTACCGCCAAAACTGTCAAACAGTGGGTACATCCTGTAGATAAAGCGAAAAAACCAGCACTATTGATTCAACTAATCAAAGAAAATAATTGGCAACAAGCGTTGGTATTTACACGAACTAAACACGGCGCTAATCGCTTAACCGCACAACTTGAAGGCAGTGGCATCAGCGCCGCCGCTATTCATGGCAATAAAAGTCAAGGCGCACGTACTAAGGCATTGGCCAATTTTAAAAGTGGTGAGATCCGCATTTTAGTAGCAACGGATATTGCCGCTCGCGGCATTGATATTGACCAATTACCACAAGTGGTAAACTTTGAATTGCCTAACGTCCCTGAAGATTATGTTCACCGAATTGGCCGTACAGGCCGTGCAGGCGCTGAAGGAAATGCGATCTCTTTGGTCTGCGCCGATGAAGCAAAAGACATGTTTGCCATTGAGCGCCTTACCCAAAATTTACTAGAACGAATTGAGGTTGAAGGCTTTGCGCCAGTGAACAAATTACCGGCATCTCCTTCGCTACAACCGATTAAAGCGAAAAAGCCGAAAAAGAACAAACCAGAACATAATGACGGACAGCGCTCTGGTGATGTAGCAAAAGGTCACAGCATAAGCGCAAATACCAAAACTAACGACAGAAAGCCGAAAGCGGCCAATTCCACTCGTTCAAACAGCAACAAACCAAGTGCAAACCAACCCACGAGAAGCGGATCGGCTGGACAAAATAGACCTCGTAGAACAAACAAAATCGCGGCGAGCTGATATTACTCACTGACTACGACTCTCTGATTAAAAAGTAAAGGCCACTCTCATCTAGTGGCCTTTTTGCTTTTACGCGCCTTTGGGCGGTGTGAATGCGGTTAGAGGAAGTGGCTCTCCTATATATTTCTCTATTTTCACAATTGAAGAGTTACCAGCACAGCCATTGGCTAACCTTGACGTAGGTATGTCAGCGGTCAGTACGTTGCATCCTCCGTTTTTACATAAACCATGAGGTTTATCAAAATCGGGCCATGCCCCTTCATGAATACAGACCGAACCTTGCTTAATTCCATCCGTGATCAGCGCGCCAACTAAGACTTGGCCACGTTGATTATAAGCACGGACAAGATCGCCATCTTTGATCCCTCGAACTTTTGCATCTTCTGGATGAATCCAGATCGGTTCACGGTTTGCTATCGCATATTGCTCGCGTAGTGCCGCATAGTTTAACTGGCTATGGAGACGATGAGCCGCATGCGATGTCATCAATTGCAGTTCATCAGCTTGAGCATTCCCTACCCACTCCGTTGGCGGCATCCACATAGGATGTGGCGGGCAATCGCTATATTTGAAGCCTTCGATGGTTTTGGAGAAGATCTCAATCTTGCCACTTGGTGTACCAAGAGGGTTCAGGATAGGATCCTCTCTGAAAGAGGAATAACGCACAAACTTCGCGTTCGCTTCGTTCCATTTCATCTCAATGAGCTGATTTTGTTTCCAAAAATAGCTGAAGTTAGGCATTGCAATCCGATTCTGGCGACCGATAGCTTGAGCTCCTTTATAGAAACCAGCCAACCATTCCATTTCGGATTTATTTTCCGTATACACTGCACGTCCGCCCGGTTTTAACAGCTCCGCCATATCAGCAAATACATCAAAATCATTTCGCGCTTCAAATTGAGGCTCAATTGCTTGTTTCATCGGCACTAAATGTTGATTGCTATAATCCCCTGTCATGGTGAGATCATTACGCTCAAATGACGTCGTGATGGGCAGTACAATATCAGCGTGTTTTGCGGCCGCAGTCCAATAAGGCTCAGAGATAACGATGAGTTCCGGCTTTTGCCACGCTTTAATCAAACGGTTGGTATCTTGGTGATGAGTAAAGTTTGCACCGCCCGCCCACCAGATCATTTTGATGTTAGGAAATGTTTTCTCATGCCCGTTGTGTTGATATTGACCGGATGGGTTTTCCAACGCTTCTACAATACGAGCCACAGGAAAACTATTTACTGCTCCAGAAACGGCCCAATCATTACCTGCAGATGAACCACCATCAATGGCCGCTGATATAGCAGGTAAAACACCCGCAGTCCGCGTTGGGTTACCGCCATTGGAATAGTGATATGAAAAACCAAACCCACCACCGGGTAAACCGATCTGCCCTAGCATTGCAGCCAGAGTGACAAGCATCCAGTGTTTTTGTTCACCATATTGCTGACGTTGGATTCCCCAACCAGCCATGATCATAGTTCTATTTTTGCTAAAAATATCAGCCAATAGCTCTAGTTGTTTGGCAGGAACGCCACAAATTGCCTCAGCCCATTGTGCTGTCTTTGGCGTGCCATCAGAATGACCTAACAGATAAGCTTCAAACTTGTCGTAACCAGCGGTGTATTTATTCAAAAATTCGAGGTTATGTTGGCCCTTTTCAACTAGTGAGTGGGCGATCCCCAACATCATCGCAACGTCAGTACCAGGATGCGGTGCAATCCACTGAGCGTTTTCACCAAAAAATTCGATGGTTTCCGAACGCATAGGATCGATAGCGATAATGGTTTTTTTAGAATGTTTGAGTTGATTAAAAAACTCAAGTCCCGCGCCGTCAGTACTGCTCCATGCTATTTTCAGTGTATTAATAGGGTTGAGCCCCCAAAGCACCACAACATCACTACTTTCAAGTACAACAGGGTAAGTTGTTTGTTGTTCATACACTTCTATTGAGCCTACAACGTAAGGCATGATGACTTGCGCAGCACCCGTAGAATAATCACCTAAATGGCCCGAATAGCCTCCCGCCATACTCATATAGCGTTGCAGTAGGGTTTGGGCTTTATGTAAAATCCCACTGGATCGCCAGCCGTAAGAGCCCGCAAAAATTGACTCGGCTCCATAAGCAGTGCGAATACGGGCATGCTGTTGGTGGATTAATTGCAGCGCTTTTTCCCAACTAACGCGGACGAACTCATCGTCTCCTCGTTTACCATCTGGCATATGGGGATTGGCTAGAAAACCTTTACGCACCATCGGGTATTTGACCCGAGCTTGAGTATGCACTTGATCTGGCGCTGAGGTTTGTAGACTATTGGGTACGGTTTGCGGCAATGCATTCTTGGAGGAAATAATTTTCCCATCCTTAACTTCAACCAGCATAGCGCCCCAACGCCCAGCAGTCAGTACACCAGCTCCTCGCGGTGCGGAAGCGAGAACTGGCATGGGTTTAACCGAAAAAATAGCGACCGCACCTGCAGTTGCACCAGCGCTTTTTAGAAAACTTCGACGTGTGAGAGTAGTCATCACTGAATCCTTATTTCATTTTTTATTGGGCAACAACATCTTTCGCATTATATTGGAAATATTTCGTGAGGATTTCTAGATCCTCTGCGGAAATAGAGGTACGGTCCCCCATACTTTTTGCCACAGAAGGCCACGCGTTAACCGTAAAATGGTTACTCGGAATTTTGGCATGACATGTTGAACAGTAAACATTGTCCAATTGCTCAGCGTATGCCCAAAGCGAATCCATTTTACCCAACACTGGCGTGTCGATGTCCCCGGCAAGTGTTACTTGACGCCACTGATTTCCGTAGGCATCTTCGTTATACTCTTTTACGCTCAATGCTTTTTGCCCTGCTTCAGTTAACATAGCAATCACAGCACGCTTACCTTCACCCATATACAAGACTTGTTCTGCACCTTGCATCTGATAACCACTCAATTCAACGGTGCGTTTGCCATCGCTTTCATTCAATACTTTCAGCGGCGTCGCTGGATTGATCGTTCCGAAATCAGAAATGGACGTAGATTGCATCGCATAAACAATAGAAGTGCCCACAGGGGTTAACTTAGCCTCTTCGACTAAATGGGCTAATGCTTGGCTGTCCATTTTGACTTCAGGAAGCATGTGCGCCACACCTTTATGGCAATCAATACAGGTTTGATTATTGTCGATACCGTACTGATGCATTTTTTGTGCTTGCACCGTTTGGTCGTAAATCTCCATCGCATCTTCACTGTGACATGAACGACAGGTCGCAGAATCGTTCGCTTTTAATTGCGCCCAGACAGTTTCAGCCATCTCGGCTCGATGCGCTTCATACTTTTCAGGTGTGCTGATCTTCTTGGTAATAAACTCATGATAGATATCTTTGGACGCCCTGATTTTAGTGACTAAATAATCCATAGTATCAGTGGGTATATGGCAATCAGCACATTCTGCACGGATGCCTTTGGCATTGCTGAAGTGTACCGAGCCTTGATACTCCTGAAAGGGTGCTTGCATAGTATGACAAGAGAGACAAAATTCCGTACTCGACGTTTTTTCTAAGATGACATGAGTCCCTCCAAGGCTTAACCAACCGAGCAGCACCCCAATAGCAAGAACTCCCACTATCATTCTTTTTTTAATATTCATTATTCCTCACAAATCTCAACGGATGTGGTTTTGACAGAACACGTTGCATTTATGTGATGCGCATCGTATTCCATAAGGAAATCATACCCCCAAAGAGGGATGTCAACTTGACAGTAGTCAATTTAGACAAGGAACAGGCGTGACCTATGTCACCTTTCCTATAAATTGATAAAATAGAAAATAAATAGCCACACAGATGATAGAAATTAAAAATACATAAAACACAACCGATTGATATTAAAAATAAAAGACAAAAACCCCAAAGGACAAAAACCCCAAAGATAGGCAGAGCCTTATCACTGATAATG
>NZ_NDIM01000225.1:0-11417 GCF_002241375.1 Vibrio sp. V19_P1S1T109
GCCTAGCACTGGCCCAAATATACAACATTCGTGGCCAACAATTTTCATTTGGCATTACGCCAAAAATTCAACAATTAAGAACCTATAAGCAAAATGTTTCGGTAAAAGAATTCGATCTTGCTGATTATGACAAAAGCGAAACGAACGATAATGCCTTCAACCTTGATTTAGGGGCTGTGTGGTTAATTAACGATTTCCGAGTGGGTGTTGCGGTAAAGGATCTTTTTGCTCAAGAATTAAAAACCATTGATGGTTTAAGCTCGTATGATTTGGATACGCAAGTCACAATCTCGGGTGGATATGTCACTGAGTTTTTCACTGCTGCAATCGATTTAGATGCAACAAAGCAGAGTCGTTTCCAAGACCAAAAAGATGATACACAATACCTACGCTTTGGCTTAGAAGGTAATGCTTGGGGATGGGCACAGCTTCGTGCGGGTTATGAAATCGATTTAGAAGATACTTTGGACAACGCCGTGACGTTTGGCATTGGCATCAGCCCCGGAGATCTTGTCAGTTTCGATCTTGCAGGAAACTATGCTGGAGATAATCAATTTGGCATTTCTGGAAATTTAGCTTTCACCTTTTAAGTATAGGAAAGCATTCTGATGCTTTTGTTTAGTAAATGAGCGGTTATGAGTGCAAGTCAGCTTTTTTAGTGGTTTGCACTATCATTTATGAGGAACATACTTAATAATCAAGATGATATACGGGCTACTTGTTTGATCCTTCATTGGGTAGTCCGAGAATATGATGAGTGCGAAATCAGCCATTGTGTGTCATTAAATCCAGAAGTTAGTGTAATGAGAATGCCATGAGAAAAATCCTGCTCCTTTCATTTGTGTTCAGTGTCAGTTTGGCAGCCTCCACTCAGGCTGCAGCGCAAGTTTTAAATGGTTATTGGCGATATCAAGAGTTTTTAGATCTTCATCCTGCGCAACAGGCTCTTACCGACCAGATGATACAGGCAGTGCGTCAACCTCCCGCTGTACTCTCAATAGAGCAAGATAAACCTATTCATATTTCTGTTGTTTATCCAGGTCAACAAGTTTCCGATTATTGGGCGCGCAATATCAAAGCCTTTGAGATGCGTTTAGACGAACTTGGGATTAGATACCAAATTAACCAAGTCTTCACTCGTCCGAATGTCGATATTCGCCAACAAAGTTTATCGTTGATGGAAGCGATCAGAAACAAATCCGATTACTTGGTGTTTACGCTTGATACCATCCGCCACCGTAAATTTATCGAGCAGTTGTTAAGTTCAAATCAAACCAAAATTATTCTGCAAAATATCACTACGCCGGTAAAAAGTTGGGGAGATCGCCAGCCTTTTATGTACGTGGGGTTTGATCATGAAATTGGCACAATGAAACTGGTGGATTACTACAAAAAGTCGGCGCCAAAGAATAGTGCTTATTCCGTACTCTATTATTCTGAAGGCTATGTTAGCGATGCTCGCGGTGATAGTTTTATCCAAGAAATGAGTCGAGACAGCAAATATCACTTGGCCTCTTCGTTTTATACAAAAGCGACACGAGATAGTGCATTTGATGCAACTTTGCGTATTCTTAAACAAACACCAGATATTAATTTTATTTACGCATGCTCTACTGATGTTGCACTCGGTGCCATGGATGCGTTGCAGCAGCAAAATAGAGAAGATATTACGTTAAACGGCTGGGGCGGTGGTGAGGCTGAATTGGACGCGCTGCAAAATAGCACACTTGATGTGACTATCATGCGTGTCAATGATGATGCCGGTGTTGCTATGGCGGAAGCCATTAAGTGGGATCTTGAAGGAAAGCCGGTACCTACGGTTTACTCTGGTGATTTTGAGTTGGTAACCAAAGAGGTCTCTTCAGCGTATATTGAAAAGCTCAAAAAACGAGCATTTCGTTACTCTGACCATTGATATATCGAGTCATTAATGAGTTTAAGGTCAAGCACCGTCAAGAAAAAACAAAAGATAGCTACCGTGATCACCAAATCAATGATTGCGGTGATTGGCGCATTGACGCTCAGCGTTTTATTTCAAAGTTATCAGATCAGTAGCAAAATCATTGCTCAAGAAGTGCAACGTACGGCTTCTCAAACCTCTAGTCTCATCCAGAACCTCTTTAACTTCCGCCTTTCATTACTGCAGATAAACCAAGATAGCAGCGCAAAAAATGCAGGTTTAGTTAAAGCAATTCGTAAGGGCGATAATGACAGTATTGATCAGTTCTTTTTTGGAGTTGACCAGCTAGAAGTAGCCAACACGCCTGACATTCGTTTCATTTCTGATTCTGACAGCCTGATGTGGGAAGATGGCAATGCTCAGTTTTATGGTATTGAACAAAACGAGTTGGTAAACATGTCTCGTAAAGTCGCCTTAAGTCATAACTGGCATATGATCAAATCGCCCTCTCAATTGGGCTATGCCTACCTAATGGTCAGACGTACTCCCGTTATTGACTCGCAGTCCGGAGAGGTGATTGGTTTTTTGCATCTTGCTACCGTACTTAACAACAATTACGTGCTGGCAGAAACATTACGTGAAGGGAGTAACTCAGAAAATCTCGTGATGACGACGGGTGAAAAGGTCTTAGCCTCAACAATTAATGGTGATGAGACCTACACGGAACGTGATGTTTTAGAAGATAATTTTGACGCCTATAGTTTTGCCGATTACATGGTAAGCCGTACCGCGTTAACCATAGAAGGCGTACCAATTTATATTAACGTCCTCAGTGTGCAGAGCAATGAGAACGTATTGCAATTACGTGAAAATTATTTTTTTTGGATGATTTTTGCCCTTTTTGCGATGGTGATAGTCTCTATTTTGACACGTTGGTGGTTACAGCAGCGAGTGAAAAATGAAATCAATAGCTTGATGAATTACACTCACAAAGCGGCTGAAGCTGGGAGTTATGAGCTTTTTTCTGGTTCTAAAATCTATGAATTTGATCACTTCGGCAGAACGCTAGAACACACATTTCAACGTTTATCTGAGCAAGAAAAACAATTTGAAGATCTGTTCAATTTTTCACTTTCGCCCATCATAGTATGGAGTATCGACGGTGATATCATCAAAATGAACCCATCAGCAAAGAAATATTTCATGCGTCGCAATGATCAACAGCAATGCATTCTTGATGCATTAAAGCAAGAACTGCAGCCAAAGATACGCCTTGCGGTTGAACAAGAAACGTTCCGAGAGATAAACGTTGAAGTTGGCAATAAGGTTTTTCGCTGGAATTTATCCCCCATTATTTTTGAGCAGAGAATTGAGTCAATCATCACTCAAGGGCAAGATATTACGACAATCGCCGAGGCGGCCAAACAGAGCCGACTCGCAAGGCAAGAAGCGGAAGAGTCGGCGCGTATTCGTGCTGAATTTCTTGCAAAAATGAGCCATGAGCTGAGAACACCATTGAATGGAATTTTAGGCGTTTCTCAATTACTTAAGCGTGAAATTAGTGACCATGAGCAACTTGAACAAGTGAATGTGTTATGCAGTAGTGGTGAACATTTATTGGCGGTGCTGAATGATATCCTTGATTTTTCCAAGATAGAGCAGGGACAGTTTAGAATTCAAGAGTCTGACTTTAAGCTGGTTGAGGTCATCTCTGCCGTGGAAAGTATCTATCGGCCATTATGTGCCGAAAAAGAGATTGAGTTCAGCCTAAAGAGCAATATTCCGCCTGATATGATGATCCATAGCGATCAAGTTCGCCTGAACCAAATTCTGTTTAATTTATTAAATAATGCGACTAAGTTTACCCATCATGGGTTAATTAGCATTGAGTTCCAGCAAAAGAATAGCAGCCATCTGTTGATTTCGATTAGCGATACAGGTATCGGCATCAGAGAGCAAGATCTCGCGCTTATTTTTGAGCCTTTTACTCAAGTAGAATCAAACACCACACGAGAATACGGCGGTAGCGGTTTGGGGCTTGCGATTGTCAAAAGCTTAATTGAGATGCTTGGTGGTGCTGTAAACGTGAAAAGCCAATTTGGGGTAGGTACTACATTTTCTGTTGAACTCCCTCTTGTTGCCGTCAGTAACTGCGGGAAGGATATACCATCTTATGAGCGTGCGCCGCCACATGAAATGTTTGAAAAACCAATCAAAGTGTTGCTAGTCGAAGATAATCATACCAACGCTTTTATTGCTCAAGCATTTTGCAAAAAATACGGTATGGAAGTGACAAGAGTAGAGGATGGTCTACAGGCGATTGATTATTTGAAAGATCATCCAGTGGATCTTATCTTAATGGATAACCAGTTGCCTTACTTAGGCGGGGTTGAAACAACCCATTTAATCAAACACGAGATGATGATGGATGTACCCATTTATGCGTGTACAGCTGATGGCATGCAATCGACTAACGAAGCATTTATGGCCGCAGGTGCAGAGTATGTGATAGTTAAACCTATCAAAGAGAAAGCATTGCATGAGGCTTTTTGTCATTTCCAAAAACGGCAGCAATAAAGTACCGCGCAACATTCTTATACGCTACCAGCCATAAAAGCGCGTTCTAATATTTCTTTTTTCAATGCTGCTGTCATTGCAATTGATTCAAGAAATTTAACGCCTACTAACATTCCTTTACCTTGTTGACGCACACTGACGATTTGGCAAACGAGATCTTGTGGTAGAAGTGGGGAGAGTGTGGACTTTATCTCAATAAACATATCTTTTTCTAAATGGTGCAAGCCAGGAATAAATAGCGCGCAGCCAGAAATAGAAAAGTCGATCAATTTCCCTTTAAATTGATGCTCTCCTTCATGCATAACGGCAGGCAAAGAGAGTTTATAGCGCTCGTGCTCACGGATTGGTTTGGTCACAAAGTGCTTAGGAAACTTGATAAACAGTAATCCGAACGGTTTAGAAATACTACGAATAATCGAGGTTTTGAACGCGAGTATATGACCTAATTCAGTGTCACAAATCCCACGCAAAATGATTTGGATATTAACTATTTTTCGCATCACCAAGTCTTCACGAGCTTTAACGGGCATATCGATCAGTACGTATCTTTCACGTTTGCATCCGACAATTGTCGTTGAAAAGCTGTAAGAATCCTCAGGTCCGAATTCAATAGTGAGGAGGATTTTCATGCATGGCTTAAGGAGTTTGATGAGATCGTCGCTGTTAGTATTCGGAATTGGCATTGAGTGGCATCGTCGTTACGGAAATATAGCTTTACTATACCCCGTGATTTTTACGTCACCTACTAAGAAAAAGTAAAAAACTCTCAGAAGATCATGTTTCTAAGAGCTTTTCTCAAGTTTAATTCTAGTGGCTACATCTTGTTGTTAAGCACTGATGCGTTGACATTCGCAAGTTGATGATTGGTCGATATAATCATTTAACTGATCAATTTGTTCAGTGTTAAATGTTAAGCCGAGTTTACTTCTGCGCCATAGGATATCTTCACATGAAGAAGCAAATTCATAATGTAAGAGATAATCGACTTCGCATTGATAGAGCCCAAACGCAAAATGTTTACCCAGATCAGCACTACTTTGCACATTATCGAGCATCACCGAAGCTCGGCTACCATAATTAGTGATCCAGCGGTTAATGGTCGCTTTATCAAGATCTGGGAAGCGCTGCTCAAGCTGCTGTTTGAGCTGTGCTGGATAAAAGGCTTCTCCACCAGGCAGTGGTTTGTTTGCGGTCCAACTGTCAGACATTTGATTAAAAAATGGTTTTAATTGACCCATAGCAGATTCAGATAACTTGCGATAAGTGGTTAACTTTCCACCAAAAATAGAAAGTAGTGGCGCATTATCAGCTTGTTGATCCAATGAGAGTGTATAGTCCCGAGTAATGGCTTGTGGTGAGTCAGACTCGTCATCACATAGCGGGCGTACACCGCTGAAGTCAGCCACAATATCATCTAATGTGACCTGATGGATAAAGTGCTTATTCACAACATCCAATAAGTACTGTTTTTCTTCGACGCTAATTTTCACTTGACGAGGATCACCTCGGTATTCGACATCGGTGGTGCCTATCATTGAATAGTGATCAAGATAGGGGATCACAAAGACGATCCGTTTATCTTCGTTTTGTAAAATATACGCCTGCTCTTCATCGTGAATTTTCGGCACGATAATATGTGATCCTTTGATAAGCCGGATACCGTAGGGAGAAGTAATTTCAATCTGCTCATCAATGAACTGTTTAACCCAGGGACCTGTTGCGTTGACAAGCGCGTGACTGCGGCGAGTAAAACGAGTTTGTGTTTTTTCATCAAACAAAGTCACATGCCATAACTCGTCAACACGACGAGCTGATTCAACGCGGCAATAGTTTTTTACTTCGGAACCGAGTTCACGTGCTTGCATCGCATTCAGTATCACTAAACGAGCATCATCGACCCAGCAGTCTGAGTATTCGAAACCAATTTTCATCTCATTTTTAGTCACCACACCCGCGTTAAGGGCTATTTTTTTGCTGGCAGGTAGTGAGGTTCGTTTGCCTAAATGGTCATAAAGAAAAAGTCCGGCACGAATCATCCAAGCAGGTCTTAGAAAAGGGCGGTGTGGTAGACGAAATCGCATTGGCTTTGCAATGTGAGGCGCTTTGCGCAACAGCACTTCGCGTTCAGCCAATGACTCACCGACTAAACGAAATTCATAATGTTCTAGGTATCTCAACCCACCATGAATTAATTTTGAGCTCGCAGAAGAGGTAGCGCTAGCAAAGTCTTTTGCTTCATACAGGCCAACTTTCAGCCCGCGGCCAGCAGCATCTACGGCGATGCCTGCCCCATTGATACCGCCACCGACAACAATAATGTCGAGCACATTGTTTTCGGCTTCAATCGAGTTGCAAACAGAATGGTTGTTCATTGAGCGTACCTATTTCGTTTTTGTTCTGTAATGTTCGTATGAAACCACTTTTTAGTCGAAATAGTTAGTTTTTTGTTTTTTTATTTTGATCTCGATCATTATTTTCTAATGCATATGCTCACTTAACCAATAAAAAAGGCGTTACGTGAATACGTAGCGCCTTTTTTATTGTGAGAGGCAATACCTTAACGAGCGAGTTTGCGATGGGCGCGTGAAAAATGGCCAGCGCAGAACGCACCGACAATAGAAAGTTCACCAGCCAGACAGAGTGATGCTGCCACTTCGGCTAACGCTTGCGAATGACCAGTACCGTGCAGACCGAGAATATCCAAACATGCTTTTTGACTCGGTAACCCTGTACCGCCACCAACGGTCCCTAACATTAAATTGGGTAAGGTTACACTGGCGTACAAACCACCATTTTTGTCCACTTCCATGCGTGTCATACCAATGGCCGATTCAGCAACGCAAGCGGCGTCTTGCCCACAGGCAATATACAAAGCAGCGAGTGCATTAGCGTAATGCGCGTTAATGCCTATCGCGCCGCTTAATGCTCCACCAACAGTCGTCATTTGGCCAAATTGCATCATAGACTGTGGCGTCGTATGCAGATGTTTATGGATGAGTTCGGCAGATAAATGCACCTCGGCAGTCACTTTTTTTCCTCTCACACTACGCAGTGTTTGGCTAGTGGCTTTTTTATCACCCGATAGGTTGCCATCAAGGAATGCGTATTCAGGCTGCACAGGAGTATTCGCCAGAATGGTTTGGAACACGGCATTGGTGGCAATAGTGACCATGTTTTGCCCTGATGCATCGCCGGTTAAAAACTCAAACACGAGGTAGACATGGTTCCCTTCAATATTGACATTAATGTCTGACAGTTTTCCGTGTGCTGTCGTGTTTTCTGCAACTTGTTTAAAGTGGTCATATTGAGTCACTATCCACGCCACAAACTGCCCAGCTTCGATTAAGTTATAAAATGCAAAGCCTGGCGTGCGAGTAACGCCTTCATTTAACAACATGGCGCTTGCACCTCCTGCCGCAGTAAGCAGTTTTGCACCACGATGATAAGAGGCAACCAAAGCGGCTTCGGTTGTAGCTAGCGGGACGAGATAATCACCTTTGGCAAACAGTCCGTTGACTCGTAATGGCCCTGCGATCCCAACTGGAACTTTGACTGTGCCAATAAAATGCTCAATATTTTTGTGGTAGCTGAGCATATCTTGCTCTGTTGAGTCATCTAAAAGCGCACTTTTGCTCGTTCGCGTGTTAAGTACTTGCCAACGGCGTTCTACATTTTTTGCGGTTAAATACGGACTTGGTGTTAATTTGAGCGTTGGAGAAGTGAGCTTGGGTTGGAGTATTTGCTCTAGCTGCTGTGCTGATATATCACCACCCAAAATAGAAACATAATCTCTTCGATGCAGGTTTAGCTTAGGCATAGCGAATCATGGTAAAGAATTTGCGGGCATTGTACTCACCATGCACATAAACACAATATTTGCTTGTGTTGCAAGTTGTGTGAAGAGTTAGGCTTGGATATCCAATATTGAACCCAGCATGTCTTGATCTCGTTGGATAATATTGGTGCCAATGCGGCTGTATTGTGTAGCTTGGTTCAATTTTAGTAGGCTATCAATTTCTTCAGGTTTTTCTTCAGCTTTAGCAACAACTTTATCAAACTCAACTTTATTAAAAGCAAGCGCTTTGTCCGCTTTATCAACAGGAGAGATGTCTTTTTCCATATTGAGCTCACGAGCCGCATCCTCAGCCATTTTATTTGACTGATTGATCAGTTGATAGCCAGAATGAACACCAGATATAGACATAAGCTTACCCTCGTCGATGTCTAAAGTTTAGGCTCCGTTTACTTTTTGCACAAGAAGAAATTCGTGACTAGGAAAAGAGGCTCGAAAGCACATTCAGCTCATCATCAGTGAGTAAATTATTCGATTCATTTTCCAAAGAGTGCTTTATCTCGCCTTGTAATAAACGCAGTTGTTGAGGTGTTAAATGCTGTAATTGTGATTTTAAAGACTCAAATTGATTATGCGTCATCGACTCATGCCTCAGTAAAAAATGCGCTGCCTTCTCACCGCGGTAAGTTTGATGTCCTTTCATGGCCTTACACCTGTAAGAAAATACTTAATCTGAGATTATTCTCGACGTGGCGATTTTTTGTCCGAAAAATGTCAAGTTATAACAAGAGAAAGGTGAGAGCAGCCCGAAATTGAGCCGCTCTCATTATTACGACAATTGCTAGTTTACACGGACGGCAAACTTACTGGCGAGAGAGTGAAGCTCAGGTAGCATGCGATAAATAAGGTGCAGCTGTTGTAAGACCATTCTTACCGAGCTTTCATCTTCTTCACGCCACTCGGCTAAGCGTTTCTCTAAGCCTGCATCGTCAATGTCGCTGGTATCGCATTCATCACAATGTTCATAAAGTTGTTTGTGCAACACATCTAGGTGTTGGTGGATCACTCGGTGAGTTTCAAGTACCAGTTGGTGCGTTGCTTCATCTTCGATGCGTGTCCGATGGGCTCCAAGAGCAGAGATATAGCTGAGCAGTGCATGGTTCAGTGTCAGAAAACGGAAGCTTTCATCGATTGCCGCGCGATATTTACCCGGTTCTGCCAGCATATTACTGATCGCTGCGGTTAAATTTGCGTCTTGGTTGTGGGCATTGCGCCGTGAGATGCGATAGCTCAAGTTGTCTTTTTTACCGATGCGGTACTGACCAATAATCTGTCCCAAATAGGCTTTGTTGGCATCGATCGCATCCGCCATGACTTTATGTAATCGTTTTGATTGCCAGTCAGGGAGGATCAGCACTACCGCTGCGACGGCCAATGCGCAGCCAATCAGAGTATCGGCAAGCCGAGGCAGTACCACGGCGTAACCTTCACCCAATTGATTAAAGCAAAACAGCACTAAAAGAGTAATAAAGCCAGTCGCATAGCCGTAGTTGTTTAGTCTAAAGGCGAAAAACATCACACCTGATAGTACGATAAAGACCAATTGGCTTTCTGGCGATGGGAACAAGGTTAATAGCAGCACGCCTAAAAACAGCCCCGATAACGTGCCAATGATTCGGGCCGTCAGTTTTTGCCGAGTGGCTGAGTAGTTTGGCTGACAAACAAACAGTGTCGTGAGTAAAATCCAATAGCCTCGTTCAATACCAAAACCTTGGATGATTCCGTAACCGATAGTGAGTGCGATAGACATACGCAGCGCATGACGAAATAGCATGGAATCTTTATGCAGATTTGCCTTCACCCGTAACCACATGGCTTTAAGAGTGTGGGCTTCTGTATCATACAACATACCCTCTTCGAGCTTGTTAGCATCAGGGTTGTTAACGTTATTGAGTTGCTTTTCTACTGTTGCTAAGTTATTGAAAAGATAACCTAATTGCGCTAGTGACACTCGCCAGTCAGGGCGTTGTTGTTCTTGTAGGTAGTTTAATGAGCTTTGCAATTCATCCAGAGCCATGATTGACTCTGAATGGTGCTGATAGCTTCGCCCTAACTGAATCGATTGGGCTATTTCACGGCAGGCTTTAGCCTGTGTTTCTAATAAATGTTTAAAGCGAAACAGCACATCTGAGCGGCCAAAGTGTTCGGCAAGCTCTTGATAGCGATAATGACTTGAATTGACACGTTCATGGATATCTTGTGCCATAAAATAGATGTTGAGAAATCGGTCGCTGGCACCATCAATATGGCCTCTTTTTGAACGACTCAACAAAGTGGCTTTACATTGATTGAGTGCGGTAACCGTTGCCGCGTTTAAATTGGCTTCAGCAATTCGATATGGCTGAGGGACTAAGTTCGATACGGGATGGAAGAGATGGCTTTTGGACTCAAGATAATTGGCCAATTGCAAAAAAACATTCGCTAAGCTTTGCTGTACTGGTTGCATTGGCCAAAACATATGCCAAATCATCGACATGAAGTAATACCAAGCGGCACCCGTCAGGAGCAAAACGGGTTGAAACCACAAATTCACGCTTTGGTGTGCACCCAACATGGTGTAGATGGCGATAAGTAAGGAGCCAAAGGCGATGCTGGCATAACGTGGGCCAATTGCGCCAAGAATGATAAAACCAAACGAGGAGATAAATAACCCAATCGCAAACAGTGGCGGGGTATGGAAAAGTAGTTCGATGGAAAATGCAGCGATAGCAAAGCAGATAAATGTCAGAGTGAGGGATTTTAACCGTCCACTGAAACTGTCATCACTTTCAGCCAGTGCTGCGGCAATCACGCCAAGGATCAGTGGCGTAATCCAAGTATTGAGGTTGTAGTGCCACGCAGGAATGACCACGCCTAATAGAGTGATCAAAATGAGAATGCTGTAATTGACAGTTTTATTCGCCCAATAAAGGCGAATTTTGCTAGAGAGCGGCACGATACTTCAACATCCAAAAAGAAAACCATAGTGTAGCAGAAGCGTTGATTAACACTCTGATCAAGATAAAGAAAAAAGTCTACTTGATTACAAAATCAACAACAGCAATCTTGACATTAATTTTTCAATGCCCACTGTGATTGGTATATCAT
>NZ_NDIM01000164.1:0-11393 GCF_002241375.1 Vibrio sp. V19_P1S1T109
AGTTAAGTCCGATTATCTGTTGCAGACATTTACTGGATTCTGTAATTTTACTACCAGTTATCTTTAATCAGAAATTAAGTTGTGGAGCAACTATAATGACTATCAAAGTAGGTATTAACGGTTTTGGCCGTATCGGTCGTTTCGTATTCCGTGCAGCGCAAGAGCGCAACGACATCGAAGTTGTAGGTATTAACGACCTTATCGACGTAGATTATATGGCATACATGTTAAAGTATGACTCAACTCATGGCCGTTTCAACGGTACTGTTGAAGTTGAAGCTGGCAACCTAGTTGTAAACGGCAAAACTGTACGTGTAACAGCTGAGCGTAACCCAGAAGATCTAAAATGGGATGCAATCGGTGTTGACGTGGTTGCTGAAGCAACAGGTCTATTCCTAGACGATGCAACAGCTCGTAAGCACATCACTGCTGGCGCGAAAAAAGTTGTTCTAACTGGTCCTTCAAAAGACGCGACTCCAATGTTCGTAATGGGTGTTAACCACGCTTCTTACACTGGTCAAGACATCGTTTCTAACGCTTCTTGTACTACAAACTGCCTAGCACCTATCGCTAAAGTTCTTAACGACAAGTGGGGCATCGAGTCTGGTCTTATGACTACTGTTCACGCAACTACAGCGACTCAAAAAACTGTAGATGGTCCTTCTGCGAAAGACTGGCGTGGTGGTCGTGGTGCTTCTCAAAACATCATCCCATCTTCAACTGGTGCAGCTAAAGCGGTTGGCGTTGTAATCCCAGAACTAAACGGCAAACTGACTGGTATGGCTTTCCGCGTACCTACAGCGAACGTTTCTGTAGTTGACCTAACTGTTAACCTACAAAACCCAGCATCTTACGCAGAAATCTGTGCTGAAATGAAGCGCGCTTCTGAAAACGAATTCGCTGGCGTTCTAGGCTACACTGAAGATGCAGTTGTTTCTCAAGACTTCATCGGTGAAATCAACACATCTGTATTCGATGCTAAAGCTGGTATCGCACTGACTGACAAATTCGTTAAAGTTGTATCTTGGTACGACAACGAAATCGGTTACTCAAACAAAGTTCTAGACCTAATCGCTCACGTTTCTAAATAATCGTAGTGTTTAGCGAAGAAATTCGTTAAGAACAAAAAGGCGGCCATTGTGTCGCCTTTTTAGTATCTGTCCCTTTCATTTGTGGGGCTGCGTTAGACAATCCGAGCCATTCCTTACTCAATTATCCGGTAGGAATGGCATGAGGTATCGAATTTATGGATCTGCAATCTCTCCCTACCCTGACTTATCTTTCTGACAACGTCACTATCGTTGAGAAAGAGGGCGTTAAAATTGTTCGCGTTATTCATGACAAAGCAACCGCCGGAATTACACTGCATGGCGGCCATGTCATCTCATTCACTCCTAAAGGACAAGATGAGCTCATTTGGATGAGTGACACGGCCATTTTTGACGGTAAAGCCGCTCTAAGAGGCGGGATCCCTGTTTGTTGGCCATGGTTTGGCCGTATTGCTGCACCAGCCCATGGTTTCGCACGCACCAGTGAATGGGCATTGATTGAACATAGAGAAAACGAGCAGGGCGTCATTATCGTGTTAGGGCTCGACCATTCGCCCCAAACACTGGCTATTTGGCCATTTCAATTCAAAACCCGTCTTTATGTTGAAATCGGTGACAAGTTAAAAGTCACTTTAGAAACGACCAATACGGATGAGAAAGCATGGACGTTTTCTGCAGCGCTGCACAGCTACCTCAAGGTTGGTAATATTACCCAGACCACTACTACAGGTATGGGCGTTGAATATATAGACAGCTTACAAGATGCAAAAATGTGTCAAGGTGGTTCAACACTCATCCTCACCGATACGATTGATCGCGTCTATACCGCGCCTGAAGCACAAATTCAGGTCCAAGATCCTGTTTTGAATCGCACGTTAGTGGTTGAAAACACTGGACACAACTCTGCCGTCTTGTGGAACCCATGGGCTCAAGGCGCTCAATCAATGGCAGATATGCCTGACGATGGTTATCAAACGATGCTGTGTGTTGAATCTACACTGCATGCCCCTTGCTTGTCCGCAGGAAAAACCTTGCAACCAGGTGAAAGCCATCAGCTCGTCACGACGGTTTTTTCCAACTAAGCTTTTTTGGCGAATTTTCCGTCATCATACTCATGCTGAGGGCAGTGAAATCACGCTGTCCTTTTTATTTCTAGCCGCAGACGCTAAACTGGCACCTTTGTTTTTCAAGCGAGATCTTCATGGCGTATCTGTGCCCCCTTTGCCAGCAACCTCTGTTGCAACAGCAGCAAATATTGAAATGTGAAAATAATCATCAATTTGATATAGCCAAAGAGGGCTACGTCAATTTGATGCCTGCACATCATAAACGCTCAAAAGATCCGGGTGATAATAAAGAGATGATGCAAGCTCGTCGCCGTTTTCTTGAAGGTGGACATTACGATCTGATGCGTCAGACGGTCGCTCAGTTGTGCAGTAAGTATCTGCAAGATTCTTCTTATCAGTTTTTAGACATCGGCTGCGGCGAAGGTTACTACACCCAATTTGTCGCTCAAACGCTTGCACAACACTCGATACAATCGGTCACCTATGGGTTAGATATCTCTAAAATCGCCGTCCGTTATGCAGCAAAGCGCTACCCTATGGTCAACTTTGTCGTTGCCTCCAGCCACCGCTTGCCCTTTGACGATGCTTCCCTAGCCGGTATATTACGAATTTATGCACCCTGTAAAGCGCAAGAGCTTTACCGCTGCATTCAAAACCAAGGAGTGGTGATTACCGTTACACCCGCGGCAAGGCACCTCTATCAGTTAAAAGAAGGGATCTATCCTAATGTTCAACTGCATGATGAAACCGCAGAAGAGATAGCTGGATTTACATTAGTAGAGCAACAAAAACTGCACTACACCATGGCATTAAGCGGTAACGATGCTTTTGATTTATTACAGATGACGCCGTTTGCATGGCGGGCCAGTGATGAGCTAAGAGCGCAATTAAAGCAAGCTGAGCAATTTAATTGTGAGGCCGATTTTATGATCAGCGTTTATCGCAAAGTTAGTTGATAATAATTCTCATTATATTGCAAATCCACAGTGTCTCCATTATTATGCCAAATTCAAAATGGAGACCCTCATGCGCTTAGTTACTTCTCTGGCTCTACTATTACCACTTTTTGGCTGTGCTTCGCACCAGCCGAAGCCCATTGCTCACTTTTATGATTACCAATTATCCACCTCTAGCGGCAAACCATTGAATCTCAATTCGCTGCCGAATGAGATAAAAAATGCCGATATCATTTTAGTCGGTGAGTGGCATACACACCCAGCCATTCATCGCTTCCAAACCGAGCTATTGGCACAACTCAGCCGCGAAAACACCCATGTTGCCTTGTCTATGGAACAATTTTCACGCGATGAGCAAGAGATACTGAACCGCTATCTAGCAGGAGAAATCGGCGAACAATACCTTATTTCTCAGACCAGAGCGTGGCCAAACTACCAAAGTGACTACCGCCCACTGGTTGAATTTGCAAAATCACAGCAGTTGGATGTCATTGCCGCTAATGCGCCTAAACCTTTCGTACGTTGTATCGGCAAAGTAGGGATCAAATACCTTGATAAATTAACGCCAGTAGAGCGGGCTCAGGTTGCACACCAAATTGACACCTCAGCCTCTCCATACAAAGCGAAGTTCATGGAATCAATGCACCACGGTTCAAAAGAGCAAACTGAAAAACAGTACGCAGCTCAGGTCGCTTGGGATGAAACGATGGCAGAAAGCATGGTGGATTATTTACAAAACCACCCGACAGCTCAGGTGATGCACATCGCAGGTAAGTTCCACACCGAGCAGGGTTTAGGCACGGCGCATTCTATCCTTCGTCGAAATCCTGATTTAAAGATTGCCATCATCACGCCCGTAGAGGATACCCAGGCGTCGTATCCTGATTTCCAACTCACTGTACTGCCAATTCCCACCGCCTATTTTCAAGCAGAGCATCGCATGCAAGCCTATCAACAGATAAAGAATCGCAACACAGATCTCACTTGCGACTAATTAGCGGCGAATAACGGGCCTGCTTATTCTTTTCATATAAAGTAGGCGCGTTTTTTGCTTGTACATGCTTCATACAAATTGCGAATTTTTTGCACAAGTTTTTCATAAATCTGTCGATACATTAACTGATGGCATTTATAGGAGAGAAGTATGACACCGGTAGGGACAAGCTCAGCGCAACTGCATTCACTCCAGCAAGTTAAAGCTCAAGCAAATTCTACAGCGGCATCCCCCCCCTCTGCCCCGCTCAAAGTGGAGCAGAATACCGTCACTTTGTCTGATGAAGGCAAAGCCTTGCTCGCAGCGCTGCAACAACTCGACAAAGAGAGTAAGTTAGAAAACAAAGAGAAAACCGTGACTGGCAAAGTGGAATCATTTGCTCATGGTGCTTTGGGGTTAGATCATCCAGATAAAAAACCAGAAGAAGATGATAGCTCCTATTCCGCAGGGAAATATTTTTCCGCCGCGGCAACAGTAGGAGGTTTGTTACTGCTTCTCTAGTCTTTTAGATTTCTATTGGATATTAATTGCGGTTTGGATGATTGATGATGTGGTCCTCCCAGTCGATAACATCAATCTCATAAACGACTTTGTTGCGAACACTTTCTTGCGCGGCGTGCATCGCCTCTTTGGAGCCGGTAATCAAAGGATGCCATTGCGGCAATGTTTTGCCTTCTGACAGTACACGATAGGCGCACGTATCCGGCAACCAGTTAAATTCATCAATTTTATCACGCGTCAGTTTTAAGCACTCCTCACCAGAATTGAAACGGTTTGGATAATCCTTGCATGAGCAGGTATCGCTGTTTAACCAACTGCAAGCGACATTGGTGTAATAGACCTCATCACTATCTTCATCCATTAACTTGTGTAAGCAGCACTTACCGCATCCATCACAAAGCGACTCCCACTCCGATTCCGTCATTTGTTCTAATTTCTTATTTTGCCAGAATGGTGTGCTCATGAGTCTCTATCTTACTTAACGAATGGGGTGCGTGTTATACCTCCACACCAAGCAAAGTTCAAGGATAAAAACGGCTTGTTAATTTAGGAAGCTATTGCTGTACACTTCGGTCACATCTGCTAGGATCGTCACCCTTTTCTTTTTATTGGTACTCAATTATGGAATGCAGACTTGGTTGTGGTGCGTGTTGTATCGCCCCTAGTATTTCTTCCTCCATCCCGGGTATGGAGCAAGGAAAGCCAGCAGGTGTACGTTGCATTCAACTTAATGACGCTAATTTGTGCAAGTTATTTGGTAAGCCTGAACGTCCAAAAGTATGCCACGAATTTAAGCCTTGCCCGATGGTCTGTGGCAACACGAACCAAGAAGCTTTGAGCAACATTACCGAACTCGAAAAAATCACTTGATGGCACTGCTTTGTTTGCCTTAATTGATGGCGTCACTCAAAATTGCCCCAGCAGCTAGGGCAATGATTCGAAAGGTGCTACAGCTTTTGTCTGCCAAGCAAAGAGTGTGATAGCGTCGTGCCATCAACAAGCTCAAGCTCACCGCCAACAGGCACACCATGAGCAATACGGCTCGCAGAGACTTGATGGGCGCGACATAATTCCGCAATGTAGTGCGCGGTCGCTTCCCCTTCAACGGTTGGATTAGTGGCAAGAATGACTTCGGCAATGCCACCACGTTGCAAACGGTAATCCAGCGTATCTAAACCAATATCACTCGGGCCGATACCATCTAAAGGTGATAAGTGCCCCATCAGGACAAAATAACGTCCAGAATATTGGCCTGTAGCTTCAATGGCCGCAATATCAGCAGGGCTTTCGACTACACAGAGTTGGCCGTTATCCTGCCGCTTAGGGTTGCTACAAATATGACAAGTTTCTTCTTCAGTGAAAGTTCGACATTCACTGCAATGTCCAATGTCTGTCATGGCTTGGCTTAAAGCATCGGCGAGTTGTAAGCCGCCTTTTCTATCGCGCTGTAACAAATGAAAGGCCATACGCTGTGCTGACTTGGGACCCACCCCAGGCAGACAACGTAAGGCCTCCATCAAATGCTCCAGCATATGACTGGTACGCATTAGTAACCTATTTTGTTTGTTAAAAAGGTTGTTTGTTAAAACGGCATCTTCATACCTGGTGGTAATTGCATACCGCCAGTGACAGAAGCCATTTTTTCTTTTTGAGTCTCTTCCACGCGGCGCGCAGCATCATTGAAAGCGGCGGCAATCAGATCTTCTAGCATCTCTTTGTCGTCTTCCATTAAGCTTTCATCAATCTCTACACGGCGTACGCTGTGGCTACCAGTAATGGTCACTTTTACCAGACCAGCACCAGACTCACCAACCACTTCCATATTCGCAATTTCTTCTTGTAGCTTTTGCATGCGCTCTTGCATTTGTTGGGCTTGCTTCATTAGGTTGCCCATACCGCCTTTACCAAACATGTTTATCTCTCTGGTTGAATTGAGTGTTTCACATAAGGTGGGGTCATAACATATAGATTCAACCCCACACTCGCTTAATTGATTAAATCGGCCGCACACTGTCGCGATCAAGTTCCGCATCAAAACGTCGCTTGAAGAACATTACGTGAGGGTCAGCCTCCAAGCTGTTCAATGCTTGCTCTAATTTGAGTTGGTAAAGACGCTCTCTAAGCTCCAATGGCGTCTCACCTTGCTCACCAATGGTCACGCTAATATGGCACTCTTCAGCTAATGTCTCATTGAGCGCTTCTAACAACTCGCTTTGTGCTTTATAGGTATTAAGATGGGCCTGACTTGGCCGCAGCACTAGCTCAATTGATGAGCCCGATTTGTGGTAGACAGAATTAAGTGCTAATTGTTCCACTAACTTGGCAATATCGAGCTGGTGGATCAGAGCTGCCCACTCATCTTGTTCTATCGATTCTGCAAGTAACTTTTCTGCCATCTCTGGCGTTTTAATATGTTCTAGCGCTTGCTTAATTTGTGTCGGTGTCAGCTCTGTTTTTTGTTGTTCAACCACCACAGGTTGCAGCGTTGGACGCCACTGATAAGGCTCGTTGTCCAAAGTTGGGACAGCCTCAGGAATGGATGTGGACAAAGGCGACACTCGAGCTGATTTTCCATGCGAGGCAACACGCTCAAGCACAGATTCAGATTTAGTCGATGCCGCATTAGGCTTTTTTGTCCCGTTGCTCTTTGTTTCATTCACTCCTTTTGCTGGCTGAGCAACCCCTTGGCGCTGTGAACGCAACTGGTGTCGCAGCCCTGCAATCGGTGAGGGACGTGGAGCTGAAGAAGGTGCTGGTGGTTGAGGAACTGGTGCAGGCTCATACGATTCTGGGGCATATTCCATTGCACTGGACATGTCATCATTCATATCCGCATAGCGGTTATCGTAATCTTGAACGATGCCATAATCAGGCTGAGTATCCTCATGCCTTTGTGGCTCATTAACCTGACTATCCGATACGGGAGCCACCGACGTTTGCGTAGGTTCAGTTAGAGGCGTTACCACTGATACAGGTTTTTGTGAAGGAGTGCCGTGGCTTGGCACTGCGACATCTGAACTCACTTCAGTACTGAACGTATTCACCAACGATACCGAAGCAGGACGAAACGCCATCATACGTAGCACAATCATTTCCAGCCCCGTTCGAGCGGTTGGCGAGAGTGCTAAATCTTCACGTCCTTTTAAAGCAATTTGATAATAGAGCTGCACATCTTGTGGGCTCAGTGCTTTGCTAAGCAGTTGCACTTTCTCTGAGTCAGGTTGGGTTTTGTCCAGTGTTGCTGGCAACGCTTGATACATCGCAATACGGTGTAACTGCGCCGAGAGTTGTTGTAGTAATCCATCCCAATCCACACCATTTTGTGCTAAATGTGCAACGCTATCCATCGCCGTTTGAGGCTGTTTACTGCTAATGGCTTGCAGTAAATGGAGTGCTTGATCTGTGTCTAGCGTGCCAAGCATTGGGGCGACTACATCGGCCATCACCTGGTTATTACCTAGTGCAATCGCTTGATCAGTTAAGCTAAGTGCATCACGCATACTGCCATCGGCAGCATGAGCGATCATTCTTAATGCTCTCGCTTCACAAGGGATCTGCTCTGCCGCTAAAACATGCTCAAGCTGATCGTGGATATTTTCAACACTGATCGGCTTAAGATGAAACTGTAAGCAGCGCGATAAAATCGTAACCGGCAGCTTTTGCGGATCTGTCGTAGCGAGCAAGAATTTCACATACTCAGGCGGCTCTTCCAACGTTTTAAGCAAAGCGTTAAAACTGTGGCGCGACAGCATGTGAACTTCATCGATTAAGTACACCTTGAATCGACCGCGAGCAGGCTTGTATTGCACGTTATCAAGTAATTCGCGCGTATCTTCGACTTTGGTTCGTGATGCCGCATCTATTTCTAAAAGATCAACAAAACGGCCTTGGTCAATCTCTCGACAAGTATCACATTGGCCACAAGGTGTGGCCGTAATACCTGTTTCACAGTTTAACCCCTTGGCAAACAAGCGACCAATCGTCGTCTTGCCTACACCACGTGTACCGCTGAATAAATACGCATGGTGCAATCTATTTTGGGCCAACGCATTTTCTAGTGCAGTTAAGACATGTGCTTGTCCCACCACCTCATTAAATTTTGTTGGTCGCCATTTTCGCGCTAAGGCAAGATAACTCATGAGTACGTCCAGTTGATTAGCTTAGTGACCTTCAAATTCACAAATACTATAAACGTTCAGGCCCAAACCTTGTAAACGTTTGTCTCCGCCAATTTCAGGCAGGTTGATGACAAAAGCCGCGTGCTCAACTTCACCACCAAGCTGGCGGATCAATTTAGTCGTCGCTTCAATCGTACCACCCGTTGCCAGTAGATCATCCACCACCAGCACTTTATCACCTTGTTTGATCGCATCAACGTGAATTTCTAATGTGTCAGTACCGTATTCCAATTCGTAAGATTGAGCTAACGTTTCGCGTGGTAACTTACCCGGCTTACGTACAGGTACAAACCCCAAACCAAGCTCTAAAGCCAATGGCGCGCCAAATAGGAAACCACGCGCTTCTGTACCCACAACTTTGGTAAAGCCCATGTCTTTATATTTTTCGACTAATAAAGCAATGGTTGCTTGATAGGCTTTTGCATCCTCTAGCAGGCTAGTTACATCACGAAACAAAATGCCAGGTTTTGGGTAGTTAGGGATGCTTTGAATGCTCGATTTGATCAAAGAGATAGTTTCGGTTGTCATAACTTACATTTACTTAGATTGGCTCTTCATTTCTCACGATACATTTACGTATCAGAATGATAGAGCGTGAGCTCTCAGCAACATAGATAAGCCACAATATCTTAGCCGCTGAAAAAACAAACGCCCATTCGAAGAATGGGCACACTTCCCCATAATGCTAGTGATTTTCTTGTTGGTTAGCAACCTGCTCATGAGTGGGAAGTCGAATAAACCAAGTGATCAGGACCACAAGCATAGTAAACAACATAATTTTGAGCCAAAAGTGTGGGACAACCCAGATGGAAAAAATAAAGCTTAGAATAATCCACAAACATCCCCGTTGTTTCACTTGCCGCGAAACAGCGCCATGTTGCTGCCAATTATCCAGTATTGGGCCTAGCGTCTGATGTTGATGCAACCAAGCATGAAAACGAGGGCTACTTCGTAAGAAGCAAGCGCTAGCAAGGAGTATGAAAGGGGTTGTGGGGAGTAGCGGTAAGAATATGCCTATCACGCCTAACAGAAGGCAGAGCCCACCAGCCACCGTAAGAAGAAAATGACGAATATTGATGGTGAACTCCCAACGTACTATCCAACTCAGAAAGTTGAATAACCATTAAACACACGGATCCAAGTCAGTATTGCTGGCAATGTAGGGATCGAAAGTACGGCAATAAAGCCTAAAAAATAAAAAATGTTGTAAGGTTCTTTAAAATTCTGCTCTTCCATCATAACTTCTCTAGTGTTGGATGACTCCGTTCGTTTTGGCACCATAAACAAAGTTAATGTAACGTAAACGAATTGGGTGATTGTTGTTCTAGACGCGAACTATACCTCAAACAAATCACCGCAAACACCGACTAAAGATAAGGTTATTAACTGCTGCCACCTTGGTAAATATTGAGTTTGAAACTACTCGAACCTAAGCGATTAGTTGATAGCTGACAAGTTGAGTTGATCGGTAAATCTTTAGTGATAAAGTTTTTTAAACAGTTCTGCCCAAGGCTAACACCCGCAGCAATATGTTGAGTTAAGTAGCCATTTGACCATTGACTGTCGAGCCCAGCTGGCAGGATAGAGAGTGTACCTTCGCTTAAATCCGCAATACCGAATACTGCGTTGATTGGATTAGCACACTCTGAGCATTCAATACCTTTTTCCAGTATGTCGGCAAGGTCTTTCAGATCGGCACTGAAGCTTTTTAAGTTGCGAAGATAATCGTGAAACAGAGCACGAACGAGCAATGTTGAAGCCACACTATTTTCATAATGAGCATCTGAATCGACCAAGTAAAAGGCAAACTGCCCGTTCATCAACCACGCATAGTCAAATACCAGCGGCATCACATCCGCCGATTGTAAAAGACGGTAACTACACTTCCAACTGCCTTGTGAAGTATCCTTTTCTGGTAATAACGCGTGCAGCAAATCTTTCGCGGTACTGGGGTTTTCTCGTAAATACTCCAGATGCCAATGCAACTCTTGTTCTTCTGGAATATCACCACCATCATCGACCCGGAACCATTGCGTCGAAAAATCGCGCTGATCAGATAAACGACTGAACGTATCTTCGAGCGTACTTTCTATTGCACTGCTTAAATACTGGTGGTTACCAATCGGTTTAGGAAGAAAATCCTTAACACCAAATCGCAGCACTTTTGCAACATCAGCCATTTCATCAGTTGCAGAGACCACAATCAGTGGCAGCGAGGGATACTCAAGGCTCACCTCTTCAACAAACTCAATGCCGTTCAGTACTGGCATTGCTAAGTCACACACAACAAGGTCAGGCTCCGCATCTTTTAACTTGCGCAACCCCTCTAAGCCATTTTCAGCTTCAAGCACTTTATAGCCTTGAGCCGACAAATAACCACTGGTTATTCGCCTAAAAATTGGGTCATCATCAACGAGCATGATCAGTTTTTGCTCGACGTGCTGATTATCTGAAGGTTTTTTCGCCAAGAACTCACTAGCCTGAATGTGAGATTTATACATAATCCTGCCTCACAATGCTTTTAAAAAGCAGTCATTTTATTGTTATAGGATAAATTGATAGGTTACTTTATAAAGTAGTCGCAAAATAAGATTTATACAAATGTTCCACTTTGTAACTCGGTTGCATACTATATATATGGGCTATGT
>NZ_NDIM01000337.1:0-11320 GCF_002241375.1 Vibrio sp. V19_P1S1T109
ACTCTATCGTTTGACTACTTGAGCAATAAATTGCTCCGCTGGGCAAAAACTTGCTTAACCAAGCACGATCTGACCGAATTTTTGCTCGGTTCAGTGCTCTCTCACCGACAAGAGATGTAACTGCACGAGCGTCGTCAATCCTAAGTCATCTCATCATTGACAGAACACGTAAAGTTCACCGCACAGCTTAGATTCCAGCCTCGCCAATTAAATGTTAACATCATCACATCTAAAACTGCGGTGGTTATCAGTAAACCTTGTTGATGATTCTCATAAACATCAATAAAAACTCTCTTCCTCCACCAGCAGAATTTTTACATTAAAAGGCAGTTTTCAAATGGTTAACAACACAATTCAATGGTTTCCGGGACACATGCATAAAGCACGTAAGGAGATCGAAGAGGTCATTCCGCAAGTTGATGTGATTATCGAAGTGTTGGACGCTCGTATCCCGTTTAGCAGCGAGAATCCACTTATCTCCCATTTGCGTGGTAATAAACCGTGTGTGAAGGTACTCAATAAACGTGACCTAGCAGACCCTGAAATGACGCAATTGTGGATCGACCATTTTGAGAAAGAACAAGGGGTGAAAGCAATGGCGGTAACCACGTCTAACCCTCAAGAAGTGCATAAAATCATGGAACTTTGCCGTAAGTTGGCACCACATCGTGAAGAAGTGGGGAAAAATATTCGCACCATGATCATGGGCATCCCGAACGTAGGTAAATCAACCATCATCAATACGTTAGCCGGTCGCGCTGTGGCTCAAACAGGTAACCAACCCGCCGTTACTCGCCGCCAACAACGTATCAATTTGCAAAATGGCATTGTGCTGTCCGATACTCCGGGAATTTTATGGCCTAAAGTGGAAAACCCACACAGTGGTTTTCGCCTAGCTGCTACTGGCGCGGTAAAAGATACTGCAATGGAATATGAGGATGTAGCCTTTTATACTGTTGAGTATTTAGCGCAAGCTTATCCTGAGCGTTTGCAAGAGCGTTATCAAATCGATGAGCTACCTCAATCTGACGTGGAATGGATGGAAGAAATTGGCCGCAAACGTGGTGCTCTGCGCCCCGGTGGCCGTATTGATCTGCACAAAGCTTCGGAGATCCTACTGCATGAATTGCGCCAAGGTATTCTCGGCCAAATTACTCTTGAACGCCCTGAAATGATCACCAAAGAGTTAGTGGAAGTGGAAGAACGAGCGGCCAGAGAAGCCGAGGAAAAAGCAGCCAAAAAAGTAGAGCGTCGTAAACGTTATTTGCGTAATAAGCGCTAAATTCCTCTCGGATCCTTTCTACGCTACACCTCATTTCTACTATTACCATCAGGGCGGTCAATGATCGCCCTTTTCATCAGAACAGACAACTGCATGCTGTTTGCTATTTCTAGCTGACATTATCATGACAAATCAATACAGGTTTTTATGCGCTACTTCTATAGCATGAAGGAACCTTCTGATGACACTCAAGTCATACCACCATTGTTTATTTTCTCCTTGATATGGAATTGTTCATGAAAAAGCGTTGGGCCATCGCGGTAATTAGCGCCGCCTTAATCAGCGGGGGCTATTACCTAACTACCAATAACAATGAATCTCTCTCGGCTTTCCCCACTCTGACGGTCGAACAGGGAAATATTGCCAAACAGGCAATCGCTGTTGGCCAAATCGTGCCAGCTCACTCGGTATCTATAAAATCGCAAATTGAGGGGATTGTCGGTGAAATTTATCATCGGGTCGGTGAACAAGTTACCTTGGGCACGCCTTTGATCAAAGTGCGTCCAAATCCAACACCGCAAGCGTTAACCGACGCAACCACTGCCTTAATGCAAAGTGAGGCGAGCTTAGATTCCGCCAAACAGACGCTGGCAAACTTGCAGCAGTTAGTTGAACAAAAGATTGTGCCGGAAAACTACGGTGAGCTAATCCAAGCAAAATCAGAGCTGAAATCAAAACAAGCCGAAGTGCAACAAAAAAGGCAGAACCTTGAGCTGATCCGCAGCGGTGAAGCATCGGTTGGCGATTCGAAACTCACGTCCACACTCGTCGCCCCCATTGATGGCACCATTTTAAACCTAAAAGTGGAAGTAGGAGAGCCGATCATCTCCACTGCCTCAAGCCAAGCGGCAACTGAAATGATGTCGATTGCCGATATGAATGACATGATTTTCAAAGGCAGTGTCAGTGAACATGATGCGGCACAACTCGCCGCAGGGATGGCCGTCAACTTAACGTTAGCACCGTATCCAGAAGCAGAAATCAGCGGCGTATTAAGCAAAGTTGCGGTTCAATCTGATAAGTTGAATAACCCTAGTGATACTAAAACGACTAGCTTTGATAATGGATTTGAAGTGGAGATTAACCAGATTCGCTTTCCTGACAATATGGTGATTCGCTCGGGCTTTTCTGCTACCGCACAGATCACATTAAAGAGCGTGGAAAACGTCATCACCATTCCAGAACGCGCATTACGATTTAGCGGTGAAAAACCTGAAGTCTTGCTCCCAGATCAGTCAGAACAAGGTTACCAAGTGCGCGCCGTAACCTTAGGTTTGTCCGATGGCATTAATGTGGAAGTGATTGCGGGTTTATCAGCGGAGGATGTGATCATCGACAACAGTTTATTCGGAGGCAAAGATGACCACTAAGCGCCCTTTTCAACGTAATGCGCTAGCAGCCGCGCTAATGACGTTCTGTGGCGCGGTGACTTTTTCAGCTCACGCCATCACTATTGAACAAGCTTGGCAAGCCGCCAAAGCTTTTGACCCTACTTATTCACAAGCACAGATCCAATCTCAAATCAGTGAAACAGAGGTCCGAAGTACCAAAAGTGCCTTGCTGCCTTCTTTTAGCCTCAGCGCGGATACCTCATGGGATGACGATGGCAACAACACTAAAGGCTATGGTGCCACATTAAATCAAACCATTTGGGATAGCGCTAATTGGGCACAGCTCGACCAATCTCAAGCAAGCTATGTGGCATCACAATTAAAAGTGAAGACTGCACATAATGAGCTGGCTGCAACATTACTGTATGCCTATCTCGATCTCGCCAGCGCACAAGGCGATCTACAACTTGCTGAGCAAAAGTTCGTAGAAGGTGCAAAACTGCTGAAGATTACCGAGCAGCGCTACAAAGCAGGAAAAATTCGATCAACGGCATTGGAAGACATGCGTGCTAACCACGTCGATGAGCAAGCCGATATACTCAGTGCGCAAGCCGCTCTAGAAGAGAAAAAGTCAGCCCTTATCGCGCTCATCAATCAAGACCCACAGCACATTGACCAAATTAAAACGACCGACCTCATTGAACCGCCAATGCAAGTCAGCAGCGAAACTGAATGGTTAAAGCTTGCGCAGAATAACAGCCCTGAGTTATTGGCTGCCCAGCAGGAAGTCGCCGCTTCTGAATTTGGCCGAGATGCAGCCAAAGCCAAATATTATCCCACCTTATCTGGCAGTGTTTCTTACCAAGACAATGATCAGGGTCGAGATGGGGATCTCAGTGCAGGTTTAAGCTTAAAAATTCCGTTGGATTTGAATGGTTCCACGCGCGCCACAGTCGATCAGGCTGCGCTGCAAGTCTTAAGCGCCAAGCAAGTACTGCGCAAGGTAGATATCGAGATTAAACGCAAAATTCAAAGTGGCTTTAACCAAATCCATCTGGATTGGCGACAAGTGGAGATGGCTCAGTTACAAGTCCGCTCACGAGAGCAAGCTTTAAAAAGTAAACAAACCGTTTATGAGTCAGGAATGACTGAAGCTTCTGATTTGATTGACGCCCATAACGCTCTGTTTAACAGTAAAAACAGTCTACAACGGCGATTGTACCAATATTGGAAGCAGCGGATTGGCCTGCTGCAAGCTGCTGGGCAGTTAGATGATGACGTGATCGCTTCGCTCTCTCAGGCTCTGCACTCATGATCTCAAGCCTACAACAAGTCGTGCAAACGCTGCTTGCCCATCGGCTACGCAGCGCCCTCGCGGTCATTGCTATCGTTTGGGGTATTGTTTCTGTTTTAGTGCTCGTTGCCTTAGGTGAAGGATTTTATCGCGTCAATACACAATCTTTCGCGCTGTTAATGAGCGATACACAAATGGCTTTCCCCAGCCAAACCACCAAACCTTGGCAAGGCCTTGCGGCAAGACGAGCGATTACCCTTTCAGAGCCGGAAATGCGCGCTTTGGCACAGCACCCAAACATCAGCGCCTTATCAGTTATCTACGGAAAATGGGATGCTAAAGTGACGAATGTAAAAGGCCGAATGCTTCCCGGTTACGTCAGCGGGATCGACTCTCAATTTTTAGCATTGCGCAACTTACAACTGACCGCGGGGTCACGCGGCATTCACGCCAGCGATCAGCAAAACCATTCCCGAATTGCGGTGGTTGGTTGGCAGTTGGCACAAGTTGGTCAGCTATCTATTGGTGATACGATCAAAGTCAATACCATTCCCTTCTCGGTTGTCGGCATTACTCAGCAGCAAGAAGGGGGCATTTCTATAAACAATGAAAACAGCCAAGTGATGATCCCAAGCAGCGCTTTTACTGATCTTTGGCAAAGTGAGCCTGAATTTTTCCTTGTGCAGCCCGCCGCAGGGATACCAGCAGCGGTATTGCGCATGAACATCCTCTCTTTCTTCGCCAAACAGAAACATTTTGATCCGAGCGATACTGAGGCCATAAACCTACCTGACTTCAGCAGCGGCGCTCAATTTTTCAATGCCTTGTTTCGAGGTATACAACTATTTTTAGGGGCAAGTGGAGCGATGACGCTTGCGGTCGGCGCTTTGGGCGTCGCCAATATCATGTTCCTTTCTGTCACGGAAAGAACGCGGGAAATTGGTGTGCGTTTAGCCATTGGCGCAACACCGAAGATCATTTTGCGCCAGTTTATTTTAGAAGGTGGGTTGCTAGTGGCATTAGGTGCAGTGATTGGAATGCTCCTCTCCTATCTGGTGGTGCTATTACTGAATTACATCGGCTTACCTGATTGGCTCGGCGAACCAGTCATCACTGTGCCGGCTCTAGGCTGGTCACTGCTCGTCACCACGTTGTTTGCACTGCTGGCTGCTTATTTCCCAGCAAAGCGTGCCGCCAATCTCACCCCCGTCATCGCATTAAGTGCGAGGGCTTAATAATGATGTTACCTATCAGGCAAATTTATCAAGAGATGGCGGCCGAAAAACTACGCTTGCTACTCACTATTTTAGCGGTGGCTTGGGGCACACTTTGCATCGCCACCATGCTCGCAACAGGCGAAGGATTACGCCAAGGGCTGACACGCTCATCACAAAGTGGCAATGGCAATTTACTCTATGTGACCGGGGGTTATGCCAGCCAGACCGCCGGACGCTTTTTTGAAGGGAAAGCCCTCTCTTTGCAAGCGGATGATGTTGAGTTTGTTCGCGCACTGCCCTTTATCCAACGCGCTGAAGTCAGCGCACAATGGGATAAACGCGTCAGCAATCAAGACAATGGCACCTGGCAGCGCCCACTAGCGGTTAACCCAGAATATCAGTCCTTAACTGGTATTGAGATAGCCAAAGGAGGGCGATGGATCAACCCGCTCGATAATCAACAGCAGCGTAAAGTGGTTGTACTCGGTTATAACGCCGCAGTGCAATTGTTCAACTCTGAGGATGGTTGGAGTTGGCTGGAACCCCAGACGCTGAGCATAAACCCTGTAGGTCAATTGATAAAAATAGGTGATGAAAACTTTACCGTTATCGGCGTGATAGCGCAGACAAGTGCAGAGGTAGAACAAGGAGCCCCTATTGACTACGCGGTATTTGTGCCTTTTCGCACTTGGCAACGTTTTAACCCCAACGCAGCGATTGCAGCGATCAATGTGCAGCTCAATGCCACGGTTGATCGCGAAAAAGCCGCGCAAGTGATTAAGCAAGTGATCGCCAGAAAGTACGGTGCCAGTGCTTCAGACACGCAGCTCTTGCAAGTCGAAGACATGCTATTGAGGCAAAAAAGCATGCGCCGTTTCTTATTCGGTCTACAAGGCTTTTTGGGCATTATTGGGCTTATTACCCTCGGCGTAGCAGGCATTGGTATTGCCAATGTCATGTACGCCACGGTAAAACGATCCACGCGAGACATCGGTGTACGAATGGCCGTCGGAGCTACGCCAACCACTATCAAACTCCATTATTTAGTGCAAGCCTTGCTCACGATGTCACTTGGCGGTTTAGCTGGCTTAGGATCCACTTACGGGCTGATCACCTTATTAAGATACGCTCCCTTAGAAGGCAATATGCTGTTTGAGCAATTAGGGAAACCCTTACCCGAACTGTCGTTTTCGATTGTCTTTCTTGTGATCGCGGCGCTGGCGATTGTCGGTGTGATTGCCGCGTGGTTTCCCGCCAATCGCGCGGCTAGCATTACGCCATTAGAGGCATTACAAAGTGAATAAACAAAACTTACCGAACCTTGTTCAATTGACCAATATCAGCAAGCACTATCGCAGTGGTGAAGAGTTGGTCAAAGCGTTAGACGGTGTTTCGCTATCGATTCAAAAAGGCGAATTTCTCTCTATTCTAGGGCCATCAGGCTCGGGTAAATCAACCTTAATGAATATCCTCGGTTGCCTAGATGTTCCTACATCGGGTGAATATCAGTTGGACGACAAGGCGGTCGCCTCGCTCAGCAGCCATCAATTGGCTCATATTCGTAATCAAAAAATTGGCTTTGTTTTTCAAAGTTTCAACCTGCTCGAATACGCTAATGCTCTCGATAACGTCGCCCTACCCTTGGTCTATCGCGGAGTAAAATTAAAAGAGCGCCGAGCACGTGCAGCAACACTATTAGAAAAAGTGGGGCTTGGCGATCGCATGCAGCATAAACCCAACCAGCTCTCGGGGGGGCAAAAACAGCGGGTGGCGATTGCGCGCGCGTTGGTCAATGATCCGCAAATTATCTTAGCCGACGAACCGACAGGGGCGTTAGATTCAAAATCAGGCGCTGAAATTGAAGCCCTGTTCAATGAGCTTCATCAAGAAGGACGAACGCTTATTGTCGTCACTCACGATCTCGCATTAGCGAAGCGAACTCACAGAATAGTGAATATCAAAGATGGGCAGATTTTATCTGATGAACGCGTTGATCACGCAACAAGGCAGCCATAAATAGCTCAACGCATTGTAAGAAGTTATAAAGTGAACGAGAAAGACGAAGCCGTTCCAGTTCGCCTTTCTTAGTTCATTTTTTCTTTGTTCTTTCTTTGTTCTTTCTTTGTTGGTTTTTTCTTTGGATCCTATTGAGAGATACCCGCCAATTTCAGCAATACCGCTTCGAGTTGATCCCATGGCATGAGCTGTGAGTCAATCACTTCTAAGCGTGATTCAAACCCTTCTAAGCTCATCTCATTCACTGAAACGACTCCTTGGTTGATGTTGAAGGCGTAGCATCCTTTATCGGTATTGACGACCGCCTTAACACGCTCAGCGGTCAGGGCACTCAGCATAGAAAAAAGCTCATCAAAATCAAAATGGTATTCAGCGCCGATTAACCAACCACAACTGAAATAACCTTGGCCCCGATTTTCTTTGCGCACAAACGCTTTACCCGGCTGTAACGCAAACTGTGGTTCTAACGAAGCATGATGATGGTGATGCGCTTCAATATGAGTAGAAGCTGCGCCGTGAAGACGTTCAATATCTAATAATTCTAAAGGCAACTCACCTTGCTTGACTAACTTGCTAAAAATCTTCGCGGGTGATTGATCAGTCACCCAGTCATTAAACGCATCCACATCAGCACTAGTGCATTGATCCACTTTATTGCCAATCACCACATCACCACTGGCCAATTGGTCATTAAAATTTTGGTTGGATGTGTATTTTTCATTACGCAAGTTGCGCGGATCCACTAAAGTGATCGTGGCTTTTAAATCGACATACGGTGCATATTGATCAGAAGTTAAAGTTGCCACCACTTGCTTAGGGTGCCCAAGCCCTGTTGGCTCAATTAATAGACGATCGGGCTTTTGCCTAAGTAAGACGTTAATTCCAACAGACATAGGAACACCCGCGGTACAGCACATACAGCCGCCCGGTACTTCTTTGATCAGCGCGCCTTGGTCAGACATCATCGCCCCATCAATACCAATTTCTCCAAACTCATTGACCAACACCGCCCACTTTTCATCAGCAGGTTTATTCTTCAATAAATTCAAAATGGCCGTCGTTTTTCCTACACCAAGAAAACCGGTAATAATGTTAGTTGGTACTTTTTTTGTCATGTCAGCACTCCTTTTGCGGCAGTATATACCGAAATAAGAAGCCAGTGCATGGTTTGCCAGTTAGACAGGAACAATGAGCCGAGGTACATAAACGACAAAAGGCGCACTACGGTGAGCGCGCCTTTCCCCTCGTAACTCAATCGTGAGTTCGCGAATCGGGAGGACTATAGATGCAACCCGATCATAAACGAGGACATAGAATTGAAATATTGCTGATTCCATCCAAATTGTAGGTAAGGCTTGAATTCCTCCCTGTACGATATCTGAATCTGCCTTACGCTTTAACTATGGTTCATTTGGCTGGCTTAGCAAGGTTCAATCTCTGTTTTTTAACTCATTTTAAACTCAGATCTCGTTTTTAGTAGAGAATCTCTCCATCTTCCAGATATGGAAATCAACATTGCAGCTTTGACGCTATAGTTAATGGCTTTGGCGCGTATAATTCTGTAACAAAATATGTTCACATTTACCAATCGAGGCCCTTTTTTACATGACCAAAAGAGAGAGATTGAAACAGTCACTGCTTGCAAAAGTTCCAAAAGATACGATTAACCAATTTCTCTCTAAGGACAAAACACCACTCTCAATCCTTTTTCTTTCACTCATTGTCGGTATTCTTGCTGGGATTGTTGGTACTTACTTTGAGGCCGCTGTGCACCTGGTTTCTGAAACACGCACCGAGTGGTTAAAAAGTGAGATTGGTAATATCTTACCCTTGTGGTTGGCCGCTTTTCTTATCAGTGCAGCGTTGGCGTTTATCGGTTATTTCCTTGTGCACCGGTTTGCGCCCGAAGCCGCCGGTTCTGGCATTCCTGAAATTGAAGGCGCGATGGATGGTATGCGCCCCGTTCGTTGGTGGCGAGTACTGCCAGTGAAGTTTTTTGGCGGTATGGGTGCCTTAGGTTCTGGTATGGTTTTGGGACGTGAAGGGCCCACGGTTCAAATGGGGGGAGCCATTGGCCGAATGGTGTCGGATATTTTCCGCATCAAAAATGACGATACTCGCCACTCACTCTTAGCGTCTGGCGCAGCTGGAGGCCTAGCTGCCGCATTTAATGCGCCGCTGGCGGGCATCATGTTTGTGATAGAGGAGATGCGCCCGCAGTTTCGCTATACCCTCATTTCAGTACGTGCTGTTATTGTCTCTGCGGTAGCGGCAAATATCGTCTTTCGTGTGATTAATGGCCAACATGCTGTGATCCAGATGCCGCAATATCAAGCACCAGAGCTGGCTTCACTGTGGCTGTTTCTGCTGCTTGGGGGACTGTTTGGTATTTTCGGTGTGCTATTCAACCGTTTAATCACACTATCACAAGATATTTTTGCCAGAATTCATCGCAATGATCGTAAGCGATATTTACTCACGGGTTCATTATTGGGAGGCTGTTTTGGCTTAACTTTATTGTATATTCCGGAATTGACTGGGGGTGGCATCTCACTGATCCCTAATATCACCAATGGTGACTACGGTGCCGCTATCTTGCTGCTTTTGTTCATTGGTCGTATTTTTACCACCTTGATCTGCTTTGGTTCTGGTGCTCCGGGCGGGATTTTTGCGCCAATGCTGGCATTAGGCACGCTGTTTGGCTACGCCTTTGGCCTGATTGCGCAAGAACTGTTACCACAATTAGCGATTGACCCAGGAATGTTCGCCATTGCAGGCATGGGTGCACTGTTTGCCGCAACGGTTCGCGCACCCATTACAGGTATTTTATTAGTTATTGAAATGACCAATAATTATTATTTAATTTTACCGCTGATTATTACTAGCCTTGGCGCGGTTATTTTCGCTCAATTACTTGGCGGCCAACCCATTTATAGTCAGTTGCTCCATCGCACCTTGAAAAACGCCAAGCTGCAACAACAAGATCTTCCACCAAAAGAGTAATCGTGAGACTCATGAATATTGACTCCGCTGCGAATTGTTATGTCTAAGTAACAAATTAGAAAGTGAGATGTTGCACCACAACTCGATAAACTTGATAATGCGCTCGTTTGCTGGCTGCTAGAAATACATTATTCATTTTCTAGAGCAAATGATGACATGGAGTTTATCGTTGAACTGGAAAAGGTTAATTCAAGTACAAAGCACACCGCCCTCTCAAGCGGCGCTAGCATTAGGTGTGATCAGCCTCGGGCATGCGTGGGCACTTTATATTCCCTCGGTCGGTCTCATTATTCGCCCCTATTTGGCACTGCTCGGTGCATTATTACTGCTGCCTGTCTTGCTAAAATACCTCACCAGCTTCAAGACATTCATGGAGGACATTCGCCACCCTCTTTCAGGTAGCTTGATGGCTCCAATGAGCATGACTTTACTGATCTTAAGTGATTATCTCGCTTTAATTTCACCGCTCATTGCTTATCCTATTTGGTTTACCGCGCTCTTGCTGCACTTCACCATGATGCTGCTTTTCTTCAGTTTTCAGGCCATGAACTTTAAAATCAGCCATATTGTACCAAGCTGGTTTCTTTATCCGGTTGGGTTAATCAGTAGCTCGCTCGCTGGCACGCAATTTGGCCACACTGTCTTTTCAGAAACACTCGTCTCTGTCTGTATCGCTATCTATTTTTTTATGCTGCCGTTAGTGTTATATCGTTTGGTGTTTGCTGGAATGTTACCTAAACGCGCACGCCCAACACTCGCGATTATGGCTGCACCTATTAACCTCACCCTCGCGACGTATTTGGTCAACTTCCCTCATCCTGATCCAATATTAACAGGCGCACTGGCTGGCATTGCCATCACCATGACACTGCTTATTTACCTTTGCTATATCCGTCTGCTCAGGCTCAAGTTTCAACCGTCTATTGCTGCTGTGACCTTCCCTTCTGTCATCAGTGCTATCGCCATGCATCGTTTAACCACCTTCTTTGAAGGACAGTACCCGCAATGGCACTGGTTACATCAATTTGGGTTATTTGAATTGACTATTGCTACTTTCTTAGTCGTTTGGGTTTCTATTGGTTATATAAAAATGTATTGGCCTGAATTATTTGCTAATAAATAAAAACCTAATATTTATCTTTAATTAAAAATTAATTAGGGCTGGATAAGCCTAGGC
>NZ_NDIM01000277.1:0-11297 GCF_002241375.1 Vibrio sp. V19_P1S1T109
ACCATACTATGGTCATAGGAGCGGATCTTGTCATCGTCAGTCTAGAGCAATGAATGCTCGGCTTTTTTAAGCTTTGTCGTCCAAAGGAATTTGATAATATGTCGAAAATAAAGACACATGAGATGCTCATCCCCTCTTCAATGATGGATGGATGGCAGCGCATTGTGAATTTACTCGCTGAAATTTTAAACGTTCCGAGCGCATTAATCATGCGTGCTAGCCAGCAAAAACTCGAAATATTCTGTAAAAATACCAACGTCGACAACCCCTATCAAACCGGACATAAAGAACCCTTAGGACAAGGTCTGTACTGTGAAACTGTGATGCAAACACAGCAGGAACTATTGGTCCCGAATGCTTTAGCCGATAAAAAATGGATGCATAATCCAGATGTACCACTGGGCATGATTGCCTATTGTGGCATCCCATTAAAGTGGCCGAATGGTGATATGTTTGGCACCATTTGCGTACTCGATAGCAAGGAGAACCATTTTAGCCCCACCTATCGGCAGTTACTGGAAAGTTTTCGCGATACCATTGAATCCCAGCTCACCACCTTATACCAACAAGTAAGACTTCAGCAGCTCAATGATGAGCTTCAGCTTCGCGTCGATAACCGAACACAAGATCTTGCTGATCTCAACTACTCGCTCACGCAAGAGATCGATAAACGCCGCGCCGCAGAACAACAGATTCAATATCAAAAGTGGCATGACATCAGCACAGGTTTTTTAAATCGCAACGCACTTGAACTGGAACTCAAAAATAGCCTTTTACAAGCAACAAAACAGCACACCGAAGTTGCCGCCATTCATATTGGTTTCACTAATGCTCGTCATATTCAATCTCACTTTGGCTACCGAGCATGGGATCAAGTCATCGCTCGATATCGTGAGCGATTAGGCCGCTGCGATAAAATTGAAATATTGACCGCTCGACCCACGTCGACAGATTTAGTCTTGATCGTCAAAACAAAACTATTAGCGCGTCACCTGGAAAAGTTGTGCCATAAATTGGTCGAAATCGGTCATTCTGAATTTAAGCTCGATGACCATAATGTTCATCTTCATTCCTATATTGGTATTGCAACGAGTTTAGACACTGACAATGCTATAGAACTGCTCAAACAAGCTTCTGCTGCCATGGTCTCTTGCAAAGATTCCGGTCATAAGTTTTGCTATCACTCGCAAGTGTTCAGTGACTCACTCCGGCAAATCAACCAATTAGAAAGCTACTTATTACGAGCAGTGCGCAACGATGAGCTCATGCTCTATTTTCAACCTAAGGTCTCTCCAACCACTCATCGCTGGACGGGGGCAGAAGCGCTACTACGTTGGCGCCATCCCGTATTGGGCGATATATCCAATGAAACCTTAATTCACATGGCCGAACAAAATGGACTGATTTTTGAAGTGGGTAACTTTGTCCTGCGATCGGCCATCGAAAAAACGAGCCAATGGGCAAAACAGGTCGATAATTTCAAAATGGCCATTAACGTTTCAGCCGTCCAATTGAAGAATGCCCAATTCGCAGACCAAGTTCGTGAGCTACTGAACACCTACCAACTTCCAGCTCGGTACTTAGAGTTGGAAGTAACAGAAAGCTGTTTGATTGCGGATGAAGTGGTGGCTCGCAACACACTGCGAATTCTACACCAACTAGGTGTGACGTTGTCACTTGATGATTTCGGCACGGGCTACGCCTCTTTCAGCTATTTGAAAAAATTTCCCTTCGATTGCATAAAAATAGATAAAAGCTTTGTACATCAATTGGATCAAAGTGAGGAAGATAAAGAAATTGTTCGCTCAATCATTCACGTTGCCAAAAAATTAAAGCTGAAAGTGATCCTCGAAGGGATTGAAAATCAAAGCCAAGAAGACTTTATCATCAGTGAAGGGTGTGAGTTTGGCCAAGGCTATTTCTATGGTAAACCGATGCCTTGTGACGAGTTTGAGGCTGGGCTGCTGAACCAAAATTATGCATACCCTGTCGAGACAAAGGTTTTGTAGGATAAAGGAATCCCTTATCATGTCTTTACTCTCAGTGTGGCGGTTCCTATAATCGCCGCCTTTCCTTTCCAAACGAGCGATATCGAGATGGATTTATTAACATCAATTCTCAAAAAGCTAGAAAAACAGAACTACCGCGCCTATCAGCAGATCAAAGGTCAATACGAATTTGGTGATTTCACCTTGCATATCGATCATATCCAAGCGGACCCTTACGCTTCTGCATCTCGCTTTCGCGCTACTCGAGCATGGTCTCTGACCGGTCTGGAATGGTTAAAAGAGAAATCACCTGCTTATCAAATGGCTGCAAGAGATTTTATCGCTCGTAGTTTTGCGGAGTTTGCTAAGCAAGAGAACCATATTGCCATCGCATTGACGGGCCAAACGGTGCTTGATAGTACAGCTGTTCTCTTTACGGAGCATGGTATTGAGCTTCGTTTTCGCATCAATTTACCCGCTGAAGGTCGTGACATTCTGGCCAAGAAAGCGCTCAACATCATCACCTTCTACCTGCCAAAATTCATTCGCCGGGCCACCATTGAACGTGAACTGGATAAAGATGCCCTACTTGAGCATTGCGCTGTGATCGAAGATCAAGAAGCAATGCGTGCACAACTGGCACAGCACAATCTGGTTGCTTTTGTGGCCAATGGCAGCGTATTACCTCGCTTGGCAGGTAACTGTGATCTGCCGATGAAAGACGCCGTTACTTTCCAAGCCCCCACATCGCTAGAAGTCGAGCTTGAGACACCAAACCAAGGCAAAATTAAAGGACTCGGTATCCCCAAAGGTATAACCCTTATCGTCGGCGGTGGTTTTCACGGTAAATCGACTTTGTTAACGGCGATTGAGCGTTCAATTTACAACCATATTCCCGGCGATGGCCGTGAGCGAATTGTTACGGATCATCAAGCCATGAAAATTCGCGCTGAAGATGGCCGTTGCGTACATAATTTAAATTTGTCCAACTACATCAATCACCTACCTATGGGTAAAGAAACCTCCGATTTCAGCACTCAAGATGCGTCCGGTTCAACATCGCAAGCAGCGTGGTTACAAGAATCCATTGAATCTGGCGCTAGTACATTACTGATTGATGAAGATACTTCCGCCACCAACTTCATGATCCGTGATGAGCGTATGCAAGCGCTGGTTAGTAAAGGTGATGAGCCCATTACACCATTGGTTGATCGTATCGGGCAACTTCGCGATGATTTGGATATCTCGACACTGATCGTTATGGGGGGATCCGGTGATTACTTAGATGTCGCCGATACTGTCATCCAGATGCATGACTACCACGCCGTTGATGTGACTAACAAAGCTAAAGAAGTCATCAAACAGCATCCAACTGCTCGTCACAACGAGTGTGAAACGCCACTGGCTATTTTCCCAGGACGCGCTGTGAATCGCACTGCGCTGCAAAAATTACTGGTTGATGGTAAATTCCGAGTCTCTGCCAAAGGCGTTGATTCGCTTCGCTTTGGCAAAGAATTTACGGATTTAAATGCGTTAGAACAATTGGAGTCACCTTCTGAAGTCAATGCGATTGGCTGGACTTGGTTCCAGTTTGCGCAGACTCCGGGGTGGTCAGCGCAACCAAGCAAAGAGATGATGGCTTTATTAGCAGGAACATGGCACCAAAATATGCCAAACCACGGTGATTTGGCGAAACCACGTGTCATCGATGTGATGGCGGCGTTGAACCGTATGCGCAAGTCGCAATTTAAAAACCACCAGTAAAGATTAACTCCCCTACAACAAAAGCAAAAAGAAGCGAGAGATCGCTTCTTTTTTACTTCAGTACCTTATTGCTTCAGTACATTACAGGTAGTTAGCTTAGGTATGCCTTACAGTGCCAGTTGACCTTATTCGGCGAACATCTTGTCTAGAGTTTAAGGTTTGGGCTTTAACTATTTTGCCGCAAAATATTCCATGCTTCACACAACACTCGAAACGTTTCAGCATTGCCATTGTCTCTATCTGGATGCCACTTTAGTGCCAACTTGCGCCATGTTTTCCGGATTTCAATTTGCGTCGCTTCCACTGGTAATTTAAACAGCCTCAATGCTTGAAGACGATTCATATTAAGGTTACTCGTTCCACCCATTGCTTTACGGTAACGAGTCCAAAATTCGTTCAACAAGCGGCGCACTTCTCCTTCATCAGCCTCATAATTTTTCCACTGAGTGTAATAATCACGCAATGGATCATCTGGGTCGATTTCGCAACTAACGGCACGATGCGCAGGCATTAGTACAATGTCCATTGCTGATACTTGTAACCACTTTTCAGGGTAAAGCGTCTCTTGAAGCTGATAGAGCGCGTTCATGATCAAAAAATTACGCTTAAAGAGGTCTTTTTCAGGTGCGCTATCAAGTACAGGCATGAATCCCTGTTCACTTAAATGTGCCGCTAACGTATGGACTTTCCAACCGGAAGGCTGTTTACGCAACACCTCCAACATTGGCCAAAGCAGCGGATTTTCCATGTAAGATTGAAACTGAGCGGTAAGTTCTAAGCTTTCAGACATACTTTCGGGCCTACTTTGGGACATAGTCTCGACGTTCATATTAAGGTTCTCTCTTCATTCAAATCCAATATCGCTTTTTTGTCGAGTTTCTTACCGCATATTATCTTGGCTTTTTGAACTAGAGTCCGTTTATCACACGCACTATCTATCAATACATAAAAAGAGAAAGATCGAGTTGTTGCATGATCTTCTCCACCTTGCTGATCTCTTTGCTAAGACGATGCGAAAATCAATCACAAAACGAAGGTAGATACACACATCTCAAACACAAATTTCTACGTCTATAAGATACAGAATTCAACAAAATTGAACATCGTGCAAAATAGTGGCACTATCCATCGGTATTTTGTGATAGGAAAAAACATGTCTCTCAACTTCTCACGCACGCTTTTATTTTTGACGGCGATCTACGGTGTACTCTTTCTATTTTCAGCGATCGCGCCGGTTTCTCGTGCTGTCTGGTTAGCAGAAATCATCCCTGCGCTAGGGATCTTAGCACTCGTCTATTGGGCTTCAACAAAACTACGCTTTAGCTCAACGGCTTATATTCTGATGTTTGTGTGGCTTAGTTTGCATACCATTGGGGCTAAATATACATTTGCAGATGTTCCGTTTGCTTGGTTCAACGAACTGATCGGATCATCTCGTAATAATTTTGATCGCGTCGCTCATTTCTCAATTGGCTTTTATGCCTACCCTATCGCTGAATATTTAATTAGAAAGCAGCTCTCTAAACCGCTAATTGCCTCATTGTTCGGGCTTTTCTCTATCATGAGTATCGCAGCAGGTTACGAAATTATTGAATGGTGGTATGCCTCAATCGCGGGTGGTGATGAGGGAATCGCTTTTCTGGGTTCACAAGGCGACATTTGGGATGCACAAAAAGACATGTTATGCGACACCCTTGGGGCAATGACGGCTCTTTGCCTATTATGGTTTAGGCCAAAATCAAACATTCCTTACAGTGAAGTATGAAATGCCTCTAATTTTTGGAACTAAGGTAAATATTACCGAGAGCAAGTTTTGATTAGTGTTTATTCTGTGAGTACGGAGAACATGACTCTCCCTTTTTGCTGCTGAGAATTGATTATGAAAAATATAAATAAAACACTTGAAAAAATAGACTGCTGTCCACTTTGTCAACATGACGAATACTTTATTTCCACAAACAATGAAAAGTTTATCTGCGCACAATGTGGTTTTAAAACCGACCACTTACAAAGCGTCCAGCAAATGATTGGTGTACACACAGCGCTAATCAGTCATAAACACATTCATTGCTTGGCCAACAATGTGCATTGAGCCATGGTTTAAGCTCGAGTAATGTGTCGATAACAACGACATTAGGCGCTTGAGAAAAACCCTGTGGGTTAAGAGGTGCTAGCTGAACGGTTGGTACCTCTGCATTGATACCCGCTTCAACCCCTTTTGCTGAATCATCCACATAAATACATTCTTGCAAAAGAAATCCCATATTCATCGCACAATAACGAATCAAATCAGGTTCAGGCTTCCAGCTATTCGCATCAAAGGCTGAAAAAATGCGTCCTTCAAACAAAGGGAGCAAACCGCTCCGTTGTAATATTGATGATATTTTTTCTTTAGGTGCATTAGAGGTGACACAGTATTCAATACCCTGCTGGCGTAAATACTCAAGTAGTTCTATCGCACCATCCATGGGTGAAAGATATTGCTGGAAGAGCTCATTAACTTTTTCCCGATAAAGGTTCTCTAAAAGATCAAGATCGGCGTTAATATTCGTATGTTCAAGCGCCTGAAACAGTATGTCCGCAATCTTCCCACCTTCAAAATGGTTACTCACTTGCGCAAAAGTAAGGTGGGCTCCTAGTTGGTTCAATACATTGACTAGCGCTTCGCAGCACAAACGCTCACTATCAACTAAAGTACCTTCACAGTCGAAAATAATACATTTTATTTTTTTCTCAGTCATAAACACTTCCTTCATCCAATACTTAATTTTAACCGCTGGGTGAATGTATAAAATGATTGAGTTAACAGAATGAAACGAAGATAAGAGTTGATATGCATAACTTATAGCCACATCACTCTTTGATACTCAATGGGGCGTATTTAGCCGGCTCGGTAATAGCTTGTCGTATCGGGATACAAATTACGGATTTGGATAAAATCATCCAAATGATTAAGCAACAAATTGACTAAAGTAGGGTCAAACTGAAAACCGCATTCACGTTCAAATAAACTTACTACATTCTCAAGCGGCCACGCTTCTTTATAACAACGCTCACTTAGCAAAGCATCGAACACATCCGCTATCGCAGTAATGCGAGCAAATATATGAATGTCTGTGCCTTTTTTCTGATTAGGATAACCTTTACCATCCCAACGCTCATGGTGTTCATGCGCGACAATCGCAGCTAATTTAGTTATATCACCTTCGCTTGTATTGAGGATGTTATAACCAGCGGTAGTGTGAGTCTGCATGATTTCCCACTCATCTGGTGTTAATTTTCTAGGCTTATCCAAAATCGACTCTGGAATCGCAATTTTTCCCACATCGTGCATTGGGCTGATGATCTCGATCATTTCTACCTCGCGCTGCGTTAACCCGCACAAACGAGCCAGCAGCGCAGAGAGCCTTGCTACCCGCTTAACATGATTACCCGTTTCACCAGAGCGCGTTTCTATTGCTTCTCCAAGTAAATGAATCATTTCCCGCTGTACGGCTAATGTACGCTCTTGCAATACCACTATTTTACGGTTTTTGACACCAAGCTCTCTTTTTTGTCTGAGGGTCACCCCTTGCATAACAATCACAACCAGCAAACAGAGAATAATAAAGCTAGCCGCGAGTAACACTTTCCAATGCTGTTCAAAATAAGAGAGAGGACGATTAAGAACCAACACATCCTGTGGCAAGGCTTTCATGTCAATCTGATGTCGCTGCATGGCTTGGTAATCAAAAACCGCTCTTGTACTGCTGATTTGCATGTCAACTGTGGAGGCCAAATCTAATGATACAAATTGGTTTAACGCCATCAAGATATCTTTTCCCAGTTGCTCAGAACGATTAACATACCCTCCAACGATACCATCACGAATATAAAACTCCCACAGTACAAAAATGGGGGCAGCGCTAGCTTGTGCTAGGCGGTAGGAAATCTCTTGATAAGTATGGTAAACACCTTGATTTGTCTCTGTATTAAAGTGCGATAGCAGTACCGCATCATCAGGGAAAATCTGGAATAGCACCTTTTCTGCTTCAGCCAAAGTGATGGAGTTAATATCGATAAACTCGATACCTTTTAAAAGATCCGTAGCCAGCACTTCATCGACTTTTTTTCGGATCAATTGCGAAGTATGACTTTGATCTGATAAATAATAGATTTTCTTGAGTTTTGGCCGTAATGATTTGATTAAATGGAAGTTTTCTATGATAGCTTCAGATTCATAAATAATTTTATTGTACTTAGTCATGTCATCGAGTGTGGCACTTTTGTCGTTGATGCCAACCGCAACCATAGGCGTATCTGGTTTAAATAGGCTTGAGAGCCCTTTAGTGAACTTTAACGCATTGTCATCGGTAATAATAACCGCATCGAATGGATAATCACGATATTTAACGTGGAGGTATTTTTTGGCCTCCTCAAGATACTCTTGGCTATAAATTCTTTTTGTATCAAGGTATTCAATGGAGAGCTTAATCGGTGTTTTGCTGCTCTTAACTACAGCATCAATGCCCTTTTGAAATTCATATGTCCATTGATAAGATGATTCGTATGAATGCAGCACAAGAATATTTTTAGGCTCCCAGCGAGTTGACTTAGCAGGAAACGACAAAAACAGCGCATAACAGACCATAGCAGTCCAACTAAGCCAATATGTTATTTGCTGTTTATTCATACATAGCTCTCCGTGCAGGCTAAAATTAATACCAAACCAGGCGCTATAGTACCAATTTCATCAGGACAAGCTACTGTTCTATAAAAACATTACCATTGCACTCATGATTAGCACGCCATTTTGCGAGCAACAACCGCGTGAATACATCTTCACCTCCAAATGCATTTTTATCCAGAGTAACGATGTCGGAGATGAGTATCTCATGTGAAGTGGAGGTGACGATACCAGCAGCCACAGGCTCCCCGTTTTGAAAACCTAAGTAAAGCTCGCAAGGTGCTGAATAAATGATTTGGGTAAAGAATTCGATAACTTTTGATTGATCGTTTTTATCGCTCCATAAGCTTGCTTGCAACAGAGCAAACCATATTGTCATCCGATGAAAATCAACCAAATAAACCTCTTCGAGCAACGATAGGTTAGGCTCCTCAGTGAGCTCAATAAAAGGGCGAGAACTGCGTTGAACAACCGCTTTTTGGTAGAGATCTCGACCTTGTAAGCTCTCCTCTGTTGGAAATTCGACATTCACTTGGTCAAATAGCCATTGGTTTTTAATGGCGGCAACGTCAGGTTGGTTAATCATTGTTATTTACTTCTTCTTCTAATTGTTGCAAGCAGGATACTGACCAGATCGATATGCGACAAGCCATTACTCACATTATCCTCATCTAAACTGCAGATATGCTGGCCAAAACATCAACATAACAGCCTATATCATTCTCCTTTGATGCTGCTATCATGTGCAGAAAGATGGATAAATGGATTATAGACATGAACAAGAAACTCATCACCACCGCATTCATACTTAGCTTTGGTTTAGTTGGCTGCGATAGCAATGAAGTTGGCGATGTATCGCTCGGATTTTTCACGCTTAAAGACGTAAAAATCGAAAATCTAAGTGATGATATTGTGACTGGTGTTACGTGCCATATTGCTTCAATTGAGGCTAATTTGAGTCTTTCTGATCCAAGTGATAGCTCAATCTCGTGTCGTCAGACTGGTGACATTACGCCAGAGATGATTGCAAAAATTGATAAGAGCAAATCAGGCGAAATCGTGTTTAAGAAGTCAAAAAGCATTTTCTTCAAGTCAATGAAAGTCAGACGTATCTACGATGCAGAAAATCAAACCCTGATCTACTTGTCTTATACTACCAAAGAAACAGATGGTAGCTTCAAGCACAGCCTATCGACCGTACCGCTTTGGGGGACTAAGGCTTATAGTACGGACATAACGCTCACTAAATAGCCACTAACGCCTCGGCGATCTAGATTTAGCTCACTTTTTTATGTAATAAAAATGAAAGGAACCTTTCACATCCGTGATATGATACGGGAAATTTTCAATTCTCATTTTTCAACATGAAGTTTCCTGGACAGCGTAAATCTAAGCACTATTTTCCGACTCATGCTCGTGACCCTCTCGTCAATCAAATTCAACAAACGGCTATGCTCCACCGCCCAACAGTGGTCGGTGTTGGGCAAACCATTGTTGATATTGAAGCCCGTGTAGACAATGAGTTCTTAGAGAAACATCAATTGAGTAAAGGTCACTCACTGGTGCTCGAAGAGAGCAAAGCCGATGCGCTCTATGAAGAGCTAGTCGAACGAGGTTTAATTACTCACCAATACCCGGGAGATACGATTGGCAACACACTGCACAACTACTCTGTGTTGGCCGATAGCAAATCCGTTTTGCTCGGCGTGATGTCCAAAAATATTGAAGTCGGCTCATACAGCTATCGTTATTTGTGTAGAACCTCATCGCGCATGAACCTAAACCATCTTCAAACTGTCGATGGTCCTATCGGGCGTTGCTACACCCTAATTTCTGATGATGGAGAGCGCACCTTCGCCATTAATGAAGGGCATATGAATAAACTTCGCCCTGATAGTGTTCCTGAAGAGGTTTTTGAAAAAGCTTCCGCTTTAGTTGTTTCTTCTTACTTAATGCGTGGAAAACCGGAAGATCCAATGCCACTTGCGGTCAAACGCGCTATTGAGATCGCTAAATCCAAGCACATTCCAGTGGTGTTAACCCTAGGCACTAAGTATGTAATTGAAGGTAATGCGAAGTGGTGGCAAGACTACATCAAAGAAAACATCACAGTCGTCGCCATGAATGAAGAAGAAGGTGAAGCGTTAACTGGTGAGAAAGATCCACTGCTTGCGGCTAACAAAGCACTCGAATGGGTAGATTTAATCCTCTGCACCGCGGGGCCCGTGGGTCTTTATATGGCTAGCTACACCGATGAAAGCGCAAAGCGCGAAACTGAATTACCTCTCCTACCGGGTAATATTGCTGAATTTAACAAGTACGAATTTAGCCGTGCGATGCGAAAACAAGACTGCCTCAACCCAATAAAAGTGTATTCACACATTGGCCCTTACTTGGGTGGCCCATTGGAAATCAAAAACACTAACGGAGCGGGAGACGGAGCGCTATCGGCTTTATTGCACGATATGGCCGCGAATAGTTATCATCAACGCAATGTTCCAAACTCTGCCAAACATGATGTGCCGTACCTCACTTACTCTTCGTTATCTCAGATCTGCAAATATGCAAACCGTGTCAGCTACGAAGTACTCACACAGCACTCTCCTCGTTTATCGCGAGCATTACCAGAACGTGAAGATAGCCTAGAAGAAGCGTATTGGGATCGTTAAATCGTATGACTTCTACATGAATAAAAGCGACAATTTGTCGCTTTTATTCTTTCCACAACGAATAAACCGCACGATGCGATCCTACGTTATTTAAGTCTCACCATTTCGTTTCAGAAATAACAACTTCCGTGAAATAAACTGATAACTTGTGCCTAATTGATGAATCAATAGTTTTATAATTGAGACATCTTAGTACAAGCGTTATAGTAC
>NZ_NDIM01000073.1:0-11237 GCF_002241375.1 Vibrio sp. V19_P1S1T109
TTACAAGCTAACACCAAAAATGTCGCATCAACACAAATTTGCTTCATTTTGTGAGCAATAAATTATTTAGTTTTACTAAAAAATCATTGTTGCATCCAAGATTCTAATTTATCTCCAGTTTGAGACGGATTTCATTAAACTGTAAAAAAACAGCCATCAATTACTCACTTAAGCGCAGCCAGATTGTCATCTTCCCTCTTTAGCATAAGCACAAAGCATAAAATGCGAGGTTGCTATGCTCACGATAAGCCCTTTTAAATTACCGAAAAAAACGCCGTTTGGACTAGGTGAACACTTCACTGAGTGGGCTACAGGCCTAACTCGTTTAGATAAGTTTTATGCACAACGCCCACCCCATTGTGATACCGCAACATTTTTGCGTTTTACGTTAGAGGTATTGGGTATTGACTACCAAGTGGTGAAAGGATCATTAGCTCAAGTTCCCACTCAAGGCGCGACAGTCGTTGTTGCAAATCACCCACTTGGTTGTGTGGAAGGCGTTATTCTGGCTGAGATGCTGCTTTCAATTCGCTCTGACGTGCAGATATTGGCCAATCACTATTTAAAAACCGTACCAGAGTTAGATTCGCTGTTTATTGGTGTAGATGTTTTTGAAGGCAAAGCAGCGCAAAAAGCGAATATGCAAGCCTTGAGAGCCGCCAATAAACACCTTGCTCAAGGTGGGCTACTATTGATGTTTCCAGCAGGTGAAGTGTCACAACTGGTTGATAGTAAAACTCAGAGACTGGAAGACAAACAGTGGAGCCGTTCAGTCAGCCGACTGATACAAAAGCATCAAGCAACGGCATTACCTGTGTTCATCAACGGGCAAAATTCGAAACGCTTTTACATGGCAGGAAAAATCCACCCGCTACTAAGAACGTTAATGTTGGGCCGTGAACTGCTCAATAAAAAGCATCAACGTATCGAAATCGCCATTGGCGATGCGATCAATCATAAAGAAATCCAACATCTGTGTGATGAGACGCTGGTCAGCTATTTAAGGCTCAACACCTACCTTTTAAGTCACATCAGCCCAACCAAGCGCAATAAAACCAATGATGAGCCGTTACAACCCATTGCGCAGCGGCTCCCCCTAAGCGCTTTGTTACACGATATTGAGCAGCTTTCTTTTTCTGATCATCTATTAAGGCATAACGAATTCGATGTGTATTGTACCAGCGCAGAAAACATCCCCTCGTTACTGCACGAAATAGGACGAGTGCGAGAGCACAATTTCAGGCTGGTAGGTGAAGGCACTGGCACCGCGCTCGATATCGATCAATACGATCGCAACTACCTGCATCTATTCATTTGGGATCGCGCAGCGCAGAAATTGGTCGGAGCTTATCGTTTAGGATTAGTTGATCGCATTGTGCCCAGAAGTGGTATTGCAGGTTTGTACTCACGAACGCTGTTTCAGTATGACCAACGTTTTCTCAATACCATAGGTAATGCAATTGAAATGGGGCGTTCAGTCGTCGACATCGAGTATCAAAAAAGTATGGCTCCGCTATTGCTGCTTTGGAAGGGAATCGCAACCTATGTGCACCGAAACCCGCACTATACGCACCTATTTGGCCCCGTAAGTATCAGCAATGATTACAGTGAAAGTGCGCGCCGTTTATTAGCCGACACAATGACGCAGCACTACTACAATAACCAACACGCCCATTTGGTAGAGGCAAGTAACCCACTCCCCAAGCAACAAGCTCCTTGGAATGCCAGTTTGCTGAGTGCATTGGCTGATTTACAGCTGCTTTCAAAAGTGATTGCCCGGTTGGATGAAGGGAAAAGCGTACCGGTGCTACTGCGTCAATACCTCGGTTTAAATGGCAAGTTAGTCAGTTTTAACGTAGACCCTGATTTTAATGATTCGTTAGATGGCTTGATTGTGGTCGATTTACGCAACGTTCCGGTGCGCAGCTTAAGCCGCTACATGGGCACTAAGGAAGCATACGAATACTTCACCCATCATACGCTTTAACTCTGTTGTTCGGGTTGTTTATACCTCCTCTTTTTAAGGGGAGATATCCCTATAACACACTCCCCCAACATAGCACTCCTTTTGAAGAAAACAGAGCTGAGTTTCGCATGTTGGATAGCACTATCAGGGGCGCTTTCAAATTAAAAATGGCTTACTCCCAACGCTCACAAAACTGATTTCCTCCCCCTAAAAGGGGGAGGAACAAAAGCGTTATGAGCATCTACTTTAAAAGCATTAAGTGGCAGAAGCGGGTTTGTGCCGAGTCGCTTGTTTACATCACCTCGGCCAAGTGTTTGAGCAAAGAAAAACGATCAAACTTTATCGTCTTCCGACAATATGTGTAGGAGAGGAATAAAGTATCATACTAAAACCCCTCTTAATCCCCAGAACACAAGGGGCCAAATCTTAGGATAAAAAATAAAGTATCATACTAAATTCACTACCTCATCTATCAATCTCAAAATTCAATGTAATAAAGTTTCATACTAGAAACCATACATCTAAATCAATGTATTCCATAACCTACAGACTTGCTGGAATTAGCCTAGAATCGAGGTGATTTTATCTACAATAGATGTCATAATTCACTGTATAAAAATCCATGTAAGTAGCAAAGATGACACATCAAAAGCCTGAACAAAATAACTTTAAAGAACTAGATGTATCTAACTTAGATGCCATAACATGGTTAAAAACCATTGAATCAAATTCTGTGGATCTTGTAATCACAGACCCTCCATATGAATCTCTCGAGAAGCATAGAAAGATTGGAACTACAACTCGCCTTAAGAACAGTAAATCTTCGAGCAATCAATGGTTTGAAATTTTTCCAAATAAAAGATTTGAAGAACTTATCTCTGAAATATATCGCATAATGAAAAAAAACAGCCATTTTTATTTGTTCTGTGATCAAGAAACTATGTTTGTTATAAAACCTATTGCCGAAAGCCAGGGGTTTAAATTTTGGAAGCCTATAGTGTGGGACAAAGTATCAATTGGTATGGGATATCATTATAGAGCAAGATATGAATTCATTCTTTTTTTTGAGAAAGGGAAACGTAAACTAAATAATTTATCTATTCCAGATATCCTTGTAGAGAAAAGAGTCTGGAAAGGATATCCGACAGAGAAACCAGTAAACTTGGCTAAGATTTTAATAGAGCAGAGTTCAAACGAACATGACGTAGTAATTGATCCATTTTGTGGTTCAGGATTTGTTGGTCAAGCCTCTGAACTACTAAATCGCAACTTCAAAGGCAACGATTTAAATATTGAAGCAGTACAATTAACAAAGGCTAGAATAAACGGTATTAGGCAAACTCTTTGAATTTCCGAACCCAAGATTTCAAGGTCTGAGCTCTGCGACGACTTGTGTTATCACTTAAACCGTTGCAGTTTTCGATCAGAAACTCTGTAGCGGAATCCTCTTGAATATCAAGCATAGAGTTAACACCCTGTTTGAGCATCCATATGTGTCCACAATCAGATTCTTCAAATTGCCGCTGAATTATCTTCACCCATTCTTCATTATTTTCTGATACAGCAACTTTCATCCCTAACGGAGTTAACGACGAATAATCATGAACCAAGGACAGTAATTTACATGCATCTCTATAATAACTTACCTGTCTCGGATCAACCCCTAACTCCTTCGCGGTAACTACGCGACTCCTATCAACAATGCTTAGATACAATTTAATTCTATCCAAATTATCTGCTTGAGGTACCATTGTGCTATCCAGATAGGAACCTAGTTTATCATTGATATCTGGAAGAAGTTGTTCAACATAATTAGACTCTAGACCCAATATTGTTTGAGTAGAATCTTCGTCTATTAACTGAATTTCAATATCGTTAGAGCCAATCAAATCGAAGAGTTTCCGAACTATCCTTAAATCAATTTCTTGAGCTTCTAAACTAGACAAAAAATCCTCATGAGACGACACCTTAGAAAGCAGTGCGTAGCCTTTAGTTCTAAAGTCATTTTCATCTTTTGTTGTTGTTTTAACTCGATAGACAAAAGAACCTTCAACTGCATCTCTTGGATAGAAAGAAACTGATATCTCATGTTTTTTTAGATAATGGCGGCAAAACTCTCCAAAAACTTCAGAAACTTGGTTCAAGGTTTCGGAAATGATGTCTTTATGCGATTTTTTGGCAATTCTAATACGATGAGAGTGTTTTCTCTTACCATCGTAATTGATATTTTCCCTAATAAAAACATTATCTTGAGGCATTTTATATGGGAGTTTTTTGGCTATTACAAAATCTTCAGATACAATCCCAGTATCTAAATCAATCTTTATCAAAAGAACTTTTGCTGATGCCGACGGCTTGAGCATATGAACGATTGGTATATCTTTTTGTTCAAGTCGGTTAACTTTTTCTTGAGAAGCAGGCACGACAATCCAACGATCATGCTGTTCGTCACAGCCTAAGCTGTAGCAAAAAAATAACTGATCGTATTCATTTAATGCTGTAAAAATCAGGGGCTCATCATAATAGCTATATACATTATGATAATATAACGAACCACATCTACTGCTTGTTAAAAACAGCAAATCATCTTTAGCACTCATACCACTTTAAAACCTTTAGGATATACCCCTTCGTAAAACCACATTGAGACATGGTGACCTCTTGACTCACCTTTACCATGCTCAGGCTTAACCAGACCAGTAGCTATTAGCTGCCCTGAAAATCTTTCAGGGTTGCCATCTACCAAGTCCTTAATACTATCGTGGGTATCGAAAAACGATGTCCCATAGAAGCCAGGCTTTTTCTTGATAGCAGGTTTTTTTGCCAAATGACGCTGCTTAGGATCTTTATAACTAGCTAAAAAGTCATCAGCGTCTGGAGTATCTTTATACACTAATCTATATAAATTAGCATCTATCTCGACAGCACCGTTGGGCGGTACGAGAATGTCTGCTGGATAGTCCTGAGGCCACTTTCTATCATCCATAATATCTAGTCATACTGCATATTGAAGTTTGAGCATAGTTTAAACAACACAAGTTGCATACTCAATCGATTTGACATAGATATTGTTTTAATAATGAGTTACTTCAAATAACTACTAAAATTCCAATGAGATGGTGTTGATTTACTGTTGATCCAACCACCCCATAAACCATCCGGCCCATTTATCAATATCCGCAGGGTCTACACAGCCTTTGTGTTTACATGGAGGATGTGAGATTCCCTTGAAGTTACCATCTCCACAAATTAGAGAAATATAATCACGCGGCCAAGCAAGCGACTTCTTGAGCAGTCGAACTTCTAACTCAGCGATTTGCTCAAGCAACGCTACGTTATCTTTTAACTTTAATACCATGGTCGATATCGAATTCTTCGCATCAGAGGTATCAACCTCAACAAAATGATACACCTGCCCATGATAAGTAACTTTGATGACAGCCATACATCTCGGATTAGCATCATCCGCCATCATGTGTTTGGTACAGCGTGCCAATTTAGGCAATTTTCTTAGCGGATAGCGGTACGTTTGACATCCGTGATTAGTTTCCAAACGATCAATAACCTGAGAGAAAATCTCAAATTTACTTGCATACAGATGAGCATCATCACTTTCGTCACTCAAAACGTCATAATCAGCACCGGCAATTGTGCCTGTAACATTATCACCATTCGGAGATAACTTATTGGGAAGTTGTTCATTAGGTTCACTATCATCGGGCTTACCGCTATTAGTCTTCCGAGTTTTATTAGTTACTCGATTAGTCTTGAATGGCTTACGAAATGACAAGCCAACTGATTCTGTATCTAAAACAACACGTTTTTTATCAGGGTCAGCCTCTTCCTCATCATCAAGTTCGTGCTCTTCCGGACGCTTAGGGCTACCTGAATTAGCTCCGCCACCTTGACCTGTTACCTGCCTTTTGAAATCAGGGTGATAGAAATCTAGTTCATCGGGCATACTCGATGGCAAGTCTTCCACCCTTCTAATTTCCCAGACAAAAAAGCTGTCACTGTTCCAATCGTGCCACCCTGACACTTCTAGTTTTGTTCTATTTAAGCAAGGGGGTGTAAAAGAGAAATCCCAAAATTTATACTGCCCACTGGATGTGTGCTCTCTCATCATTGTCTGGTGAATACTTTCAAATGAAGTTCGAGCCTCAGAATCCATCAATATCCAACTTAAGAATCGTCGTGAACGTTCATCATTAAAAGCGGCAATCGGATAGCTAGAACTTGGCATCACATCAATCTGCCAATGCCCGTTTATATTGGTGATATTGAAGTCTGATGACAGCTTTCCGTGTTCCAAACAGATTCTGGACATATAGTTATCATGCAGAAAAAGAACACGTGCTAATTCAAGCTGAGGCAGGAAAACAGTTGGGCCATCGGGCACATCAAATTCAAAGCACCACTGTTCAGAATTGTGCCCATTCCCCATTGAATGAAAAGCCGGGCAGTCCCTTAAACGCTTTCTGCCCCACTGCTGAGCATCCCTAATGGTAAAAGTTAACTGTCTTCCTTTTAACTGATTAGACTGATTGGCACTTAATGATTTGTAGCGTCGAATCAATGGAACACCAGCGATGGGTATTGATGGGCGATCAAACTTTTTTGAAAAGCTAAGGTTAATTCCCCAAAACACGTTACTATTTTTCTTAAACAGAGAACCTACGCCCAACACTAACGCATCTTCTGGGATGTGCTTAAATCTGTAATCGCCCATATACCTTCCGTTATTCCTGTTAAAAAACATCGAGCCAGTGGAGTTAAGCGCTCTTCACTCAACCCAGAGCCTCGTAGCAAACGCCACCGTTCAGTTTGAATATTTTGTAAATAGAGTGAGATGTACTGATTTTCCAATCGCCGAATTTGGTATTGAGCGACCGATTCCGAATACTTGGCAAGAAACTGCTTAGTTAAAGGTAAGTGCCGAAATTTCCTCTCTGGCATTGCACCTAGCTTTAGTTTTGACAGCAAAAAAGTACTCGTCATACGGGGACAAAAATCATCTTGCTCACACTCCCGTTGCAACTGAAATAATCGACGAACGAGCGTACGATCTCGCTTAGGCCAATCGACTCGCCTATCTTCATATATGACCGGATGCTCATAGCGTCGGTTAATTTTCATCAGCCATTCGTAATCATGCCGGTACAACCACATGTACAAACCTTGCGATCCATGTAGTCGAGCGTGTTTACACCCGCACTCTTTCAACAGCTTCAGCCATTGAGTTCTTTTGTCTCTATTAATCTGCTTCGGCAAAACCACTGGATGGACATTTCTTTGCTTTTGCGGGTAACGCTTTACGTTAGTCAAAATGTCAGATGGTGAAATATCTCGGTCTAGTAAACTCGACTGAATGATCAGGTGCTGCATAAAACTGAAGGATTTTCGGTGCTTTCGTAAAATAGTTCTGGACCAGCAAGTATCTCGCTTCATCAGTGTGAGTTGGTTATCCGCCAACCAATCTCTACTCCAGTACGAATGGATACGCTCCCGAACTTCATCATGTTTTACATTGGAACCTCTGTTACAACCGGCTAGCACAACCAAATCATGGTAATAGCAACTCCATTGATAAAAAGTGGGCGATTTTTGTGGTTCCACTTGCAGAAGTTGTTCGACAACATGGCTGATGCGTAAAGCTTCCCTTTTATGATGCCGTATTGGTCTGTCATCCACTGTTGTGTCTGCCGCATAAAATTCATGGCGATGTTCGTAATGTGGCTGAATAGAAAATTCACACAAAGGGGTTGAGTGCTTTGAACACCACGTAGCCCCAGACACTTGCCAGCCACGCATCCAATACCGCTCACCATATTGATCTAATTGCTCTTCAAAACACTGAGGACAATATCTGAGTAGCTTCGGTTGCTTGACAATTGAAGCGGCAATTCCGAAAACCAAGTGTATTAGCCCTTTGGATTGATTTGCCATCCAGCACATGCTGGCCAGTCTTTTTCTTTCTTCAATAAAAGGGGCATAAATAGGGAAAAGCGTGTGTTGGTATATCAGTGAAGACGTCGTAATATTTAAAGCCAATGGATATTGCCCGGAAATTTGAGCCAGATGACTCGGTAGGTCAACCGTAGCGATAACCTTCCGGTCTCCATAAACCTCATCCAATAGCTGCTTAGGCGATATAGCTCCGCTATGAACCCCAGCCCTGGCAACCAAGCTGTAAATCAACTCATTTGGATACGGAACGGGGAAACCGAGCATTTAACTGACCTTTTTCAAATCCAAGATAAATTTATTGGCCTTGAGCGCACTATACATATCTTCTTTCTTGGTCAGTTGTGAATACACAAATCGCAAATCGCCAGTTTCAAGGCTAGACCAGTCGGCGCGTTTAACTACGGTCGCTTTTGGTGCTTTCGGTTGCTGATCGACAAACTGCTTACTTTCGTCATACCAATCAAGTACGACCGGCATCATTTCGCGCATCGTCAGTTTGGGCTGTTCACGGAAAATTTTTTCAACTAACGGAATGAGAATTTCAGACTGGCAATCGGTTTGTACGAGTAGCTTGTATAGCCGCATCGCTTGTTCGTTATTACTGAAAGGTAATTCCGGCTCATCTGGGATCTGATTGATTTTTTGGTGAAGGCTAAGCAGTCGCTTGTCGATATCCTCTACTCGGAGATCGGAGTATTTGGCGATCAAGGTTGGGTTACCCCGGCGAATAGCATTCAGCATAGGGTGTACCGGTTTAAGTTCATCGTCGTAAACAGAGCGTAAAACGTTAACCGTGATACGCTCCAGTTTAGACGCTATGGCTCGTAGCTGAGCCAGGACAAACAACTTAACCACGATATCCAAAACACCTTGAGATAGCTCATACCAACAATCTCTGATTTCATCCGTCAGTACTTCATCACGCCGATTTAGCCACTGGTATTTCCAAAGCTTATTCGTAAAAGCAACCCATTCACTTTTGGCATTCGGATTTTCCGGATACTGCGGCATGGGTTGCCAATAAACAGAACCAATGCCGGTGGTTCGCCTTGCTGACTGTAATTCGACTTCAAACAAAGGGCGAGCTTTCGGCGTACCAACCAATATCACCGGAATACCGACGGTGTTAACCAGTTCGACGAAAAACTCCAACATTTGCTCTCGTCCAACCGCCTTGCGAACTTTCAAGCGTTGAATTTCATCAATAACCAGGACACCAATTGCACGTTCATTCGCAACCTGACTCATGAGAGCCAGTAACGTTGGCACCCCGTGACGTTTGCGGCCATGCGTATTTTCATAATTAGTACCTAGCCGCTTATCCACCTCACGGAAAAAATTCAGGCACAAACTTTGTTGCGATCCATTATTCGGGCACTCGATTTTCAGATAACTGAGTTGAAAAAAGTTATGTTGTTCGTGATAAATAACCTGAGGGTAGGTAGCAAGAATGCGCTCAAGGGTTGAACTTTTACCACTACCGGAACATCCGATAAGAGACAGACAGAGCGCTGTCGTTGACACATTTCGGAATTTATAACTCTGTAGATCACCACTCATTACTCTCTGGTAACCATTTTGCAGGTGCTTATTAAGTGATCCATCCAATAGGTTTCGACCAACGTAACCACGCCGCATCATGATTGAGATACGTTCTTCCAGTAATACATGCTGAGATAAAGGCTGAAAGAAATCATGAAGCAACGCAGCAACCATGTGCGCCCGCTGTCTTGGTTTGTCTTGCAGGTTATTTAACGAGAAAGTAACTTTGCCTTCCAATCCTTCTTTTAACTGCTTAATTTCCATGATGGGCGGCAACGCCTCGATAAACGGATTCCCGTTGTAGGAGGGATTGCCGGTATCCTGATAAATGGCAGTGACATATTCACTTGGCAAACTCATTCGCTATCATCCTCATCATCGAATAACTCATCGACATAACTCGGGTAGTCATAATCTTCCTCTGGAACACCACGTAAAGGAATGATATCTGCCGTGTCTTTTACATCTGTTCGTATTTTCGGTTTTCTGCTGTCTCGTTCATTTTGTAGCTCAGCCTTTCGGTTCGACCGAATATCACCGATGCGTTCAGTATTCGGGATACTTGAGGTATCCGGACTTAATTTCTCTGCTTGTCTGATTTTATCAATCACTCGCTGCTCATGCTTTCGTTTGTGCTTATCAGCCCTGACTTTACTTTCAGCATGAGTGAATTTTTTCTGCTCTTGTCGCTGCCACACTTCCCAGAAAGTGCAATTAACAAACTCCCTGGATCGCCCGGAAAGTTTGCAAACCCAATGCTCGGCACTGTTTCGATTAGGAAACAGATAAATTTCATCGGCAAGGTCAGGATCATATGCCACCAAAACTTTTTGCGGGCGAGTCACTTCTTGGGCTCGATGCATCCAACCTTCGACAATCGCCTCTTGGCAGGTGTAGTAGATACCAAAAATGCATATCCCCAAATCAGAGACCGTTGCATCTGCTCTGGGAAGTAAACTTAATCTTACTGCTTCTTCAGGAGCTGAACGCAAACGGCCAGTTCGGTGTTGAATCCCCCAGTTCCAAAGTTCTAATGGCACAGAAGGCAAATCAACCGGCATATCGGCAGATCTGTCGTAGGTCTTCATCACATGGTACAGATTGTGATAAAGAATTGAGGACAGGATAATCTCTTTAAAATCAGAAATAGATAACTTGGCATCAAGACGATAATCCTTACCACCCCGTTTTTTAACGGTGGTACCCGTCACTACACCAGGAGCAAATGGAGTAAAGTCAGCTTGCAGCGTCTTGAAATTGCGCTCAACAATACCCTTGGCGTCGCCTCGAAACGGAGGTGTATTTTCAATTCGCACCGAGAAGCTTTTTTCGAGATTTTCTATCTGATAGCCAAGCAATTCACCTCGGTCTGCCAAAATAGCATCTGGAAATCCGATAGCAGGCCAATCTTGAGATTCGATCTCTATCCTATATTGACGACATAGCTCAACTTTATCGGTCATGGCAACTTGTAAAGCCTGCATAGCGGCTACATAAGAGGGATTTTCAAAACCGATGTAACATCCAACTATCAGGCGGCTGAATACGTCGATCACGATATAAACAACCGGTCGTCCAACAATCCAGCCTCGGTTCACATCGGAAACCACGTAAATATCGGCGATGGTCGCGTCAATTTCAAAACGGGAGCCCGGCCCCAAAGCGTGCATAGTCGCCGTTCCGGTCAAAGGTCGAATATCTTTATTATAGGAATTTTGACTTGCCCGGCTTTTGATTTTTTCTACCTGGGTATATTCACGCT
>NZ_NDIM01000154.1:0-11170 GCF_002241375.1 Vibrio sp. V19_P1S1T109
AACTACTCTATTCAGCGCGCTGGATTATGGCCCCTATCTATTTGGGGTTAAGTTTAGTGCTGCTGGCATTAGGCATTAAATTTTTCCAAGAAGTGTTTCATCTGCTACCTAACATCTTGAGCACCGATGAAGTCAGCCTGATTTTAGTGACACTTTCTTTGATTGATATTTCATTGGTTGGTGGGTTGATTGTGATGGTGATGTTTTCAGGCTATGAGAATTTTGTCTCTAAAATTGATATCGCCGAAGAGGATGATAAGCTCGGCTGGCTCGGAAAATTAGACACAGGATCGTTGAAAAATAAGGTTTCGGCATCGATTGTCGCCATCTCCTCAATTCATTTGCTGAAAGTCTTCATGAACACTGAAAATATCGACAGTGAAAAAATCAAGTGGTACTTACTGCTGCACATTACCTTTGTCTTATCGGCCTTTGCGATGGGTTATTTAGATAAAATCACCAAAAAATAGCCGCAAGCCCTGTATACACAGGGCTATTCGTTCAAACTATCGATCATGTGGGTTACATATCGTTGCTACGCCCAAGCACTACCACCATTTTATTAATAAGAAAAACGACTTATCTGGCACAGTGAGCAGCTTTGCTACGATGCTAAATACCATCGATGCCAATGGTGAATAGACTGAGCTTATTTTGAACGGTTGACCAACAGTAACAGCAAGAAATAGCTCCCACCGAGAATCGCCACCAGCGTGCCAGCCGCAATTTGCATCGGATAAACGATCACCTGTCCGAGCCAATCCGCCCACAACATTAATGATGCACCGACTAAACTTGCCACCAGCAGTTGGGTTTTACTTTGCTGCGCGCCTAGCATCATTGCCATGTGTGGCGCAATCAAACCCACAAACGACACTGGCCCCATCGTCGCCGTCACCAGCGCACATAACAGCGCCACAATGGTCAATAAAATCAAACTGGTGCTTTGCGCATTAACGCCGCGTGCACTGGCAAAGCTACGGCCAATCGAGATTAAAGTCAGCCAACGCGACAGCGCGATGGTGGCTGCGGCCAGCAACAGCACCAACACGGCCAACAACAGCGCTTGGTCTGGCGTAACGCGATAGGTTGAGCCTGCCAACCACTGTAAAATTCGATAGCTGTCTTCTGACCCTTTAGCCAAACAAAATTGCACTAAGGATTCAAGCAATGCGGTGATGGCTATCCCGGTTAAAATCAAACTCGACGCGGCGTATTGATGGCGCTTACCCAGCACAACTAATGCTGCCAACACCAGCAAACTACCCAACAACGCTGTCACCCAATGAGCGGCTAACAAGCTTTGACCTAAAAAGAGATTGGCAAACACCAACGCAAACGTCGCCCCTGACGAGACCCCTAAAATATCTGGGCTGGCTAACGGGTTGTATATCAAACGTTGCAAGATGCTACCTGCTAGGGCAAGACCAATACCGGCACACAATGCGGTGAGCATGCGCGGCCAGCGTAATGACCACTGATAGCTGCTTGGCAGCGCCAATTGCCAACTGAGTTCGTTCATTTGAAACAACGTATGCAACCCAAGTGCTGCCAGCATCATTAGCAACAACCCCAATAGTGCGACACGGCTTAATGACGCGCGCGACTGAGGCAGTGAGATAGTCAATGTATCTTGCGCCCTGAGCTGACGGCGACTAAACCAGATCAATGCGGGCGCGCCAATCGCCGCGGCTGTGATACCGCTGGCGATGACTTGCGTAGTCCATAGGCTCAAGCACATTGCGAGCATATCGGTTAATAAAAGCAGTAACGCGCCAAGCAGTAAGCTCGAATAGAGCTCTTGTTTGGGCGTTCTTGCCCCCATAGCACGGGCGATGTTTGGCGTGAGTAGCCCGATAAAACTGATGACGCCCACCGCTGTAATCGAGGCTGAAACCAACCAAATCCCGAGCACCATTAAGATTAAAAATGCAGGAATGACAGGCAGACCACGAGCCGCAGCACCTTGATGACCTAAACGCAATAACGTCAGAACCCTTGGTGCAAACAGTAAAATCAATAAGGAGACCGATAACCGCGGCAGCAACCACTGCACCCAATCCCAGCCATTTTGCGCCAGATCGCCCGCGCCCCACATGAAGACGTTTTTGGCGTATTGTTCATTGAGTAGAATCAGTGCCGTCGCAATCGCGCCAAGTAGCAGGTTCACCACCATGCCTGCCACAATCAACGGCAAGCCCGTCATGTTACGCACACCCGCAATCACCACGATCAACGCAAATGCGAGCAAAGCACCACTCATTGCCGCCAACGCGCTGTAACTGGCAACTAGGCTTGGAAAACCAATGTTGAGAATAATCAGCGCCAGCCAAGCTCCAGATGAGGTGCCCAGCGTCAATGGTGAAGTGAGGTTATTCTGCGTCAGTTGTTGCATCACACTGCCGACCAAACCTAACATCGCGCCCACCAGCAACGTCATCACCAAACGGGGCAATTGACCATATAGGAAATTGAACTCCGCAAAAGAGCTCGCTTCACGTTGCGCCCACAACAGTTGCCATTGCGTGACTAGATCAACGCCATTGCCAATTTGCACACTGAGCATCGCCGCAAGCAGCAGCGCACTACTCAGTGCGAGAAACACTTTTCCGTTCATGACTTAGGCGCAACCTCAAGCAAACTGCGTGTCAGCGCTTCTGCAATGTATTGTAGTGACATCGCACCGCCGTAGTTCCAGACACTCTCAACCGAGTTCACTCGCGCTTGACGCACAAATGGCATCGCTTGCCAAAGCATTGATTTTTCTAGCTGTGCTTGCTGGGCAAATGGCAAGAAATAGAGCACATAACCTTGCTCAACATACTGCAGATCCGTTAACCGATGTTGCACAATCCCCCACTCTTTGGCGGGCTGAGGCAGCGCTTCATGCAAGCCCAATTGCTTCAACACATAATGAGTGGTGGAGTTTTCACCGTAAAGGAACACCGAGGTTGGATTAGCAAAACGCATCGCCACCACTGCGGGTGTTTGATGAGAAAATGCGATGTCAATTTGTGCTCTTAACTGCGCAAAACGTTCCGTCATTGTGGTCAGTTTTTGCTCGGCGAGCGCTTGCTTGTCAAAGAGCTGCGCTAATTGGCGAAAATGGTCAATCGCGACTGCGCCACTGTCATCACTGGCTTGAAAATTAGAGAAATAGAGCACCGGAGCAATGCGCTCTAACGGTGTGATTAAATCTTGCTGCGGCGCAGCGGCGAGAATGAGATCTGGTTTTAGTGCAGCAATTTTTTCCAAATTGGGTTCAACGCGCGTGCCGATATCTTCTACCCCTTGCGGCACTTGCGGTTTGACAACCCAATCTTGATAACTAGCAAGCTCTGGCGCGCCAACGGGTGTGATACCCAGTTCAATCACTTGCTCAAGTAAATCCCAATTGAGCACCACCACACGTTGTGGCCGCTGCTGTAGAGTTTGCTCTCCGCGGCTGTCGTGTACGGTCAATGGCGCGCTAAAAGCGACACTCGAAAAAACAGAGAGTAAGCCAGCAACCAGCCAGCGCTTTACAAGGTTTAAGCACATACAATCGCGACCTTATGCGTGTGAGAATCTGAATTGGACATTGGGTGATCCAGCAGTTGGATCGGCGTTTGATAAAGCGCCGATAAACGTGCTTCATCGGCCAATAAAGAGGCATCGCCTTCAAAATCAACCTTGCCCTGCTTGAGCGCGACGATGTGGGTCGCGTAACGTAGCGCAAGGTTCAGATCATGCAAAATGACGATAATTCCACAGCCTTGTGTTTGGTTTAATTGCGCAAGCAGAGCCATTAACTGATATTGGTGCTGCACATCTAACGCTGAAGTTGGCTCATCTAAAATCAGCACCGGAGACTGCTGCGCCAACAGCATCGCCACCCAAGCGCGTTGCCTTTCACCGCCAGACAATTCATCTGCCAAGGTATAGGCAAATTCAGTGACGCCGGTTTGGGCGATCGCTTGATCGATGATCACTTCATCCTGATTTTGCCAGCGACCAAAAGGACCACGCCACGGAAAACGCCCAAGGCGCACTAACTCTCGTACCGTTAACCCCGCTGAAGTTGGCAATTTTTGTGGCAAAAACGCCACCGCTTTAGCCAGCGCTCTGGCGCTGAGCTCGGCAATCGGCTGCTGGTTAAGTAACACGTCGCCACGGTCAGGTGCTTGCTGACCAGAAATCAAACTCACCAGCGTGGATTTACCAGAGCCATTATGGCCGAGTACCACAGTTAACTCTGTGGTGGGAATATTCAGTGATTCAATGGATAAAATGCTTCGTCCACCGCGTACCACTTGAACATTTGATAAGGTAAACATCACTCTCCCCCAAAAATCGAACCACCTAAAACACACATCCCCGCCGGCGCGGGAATGTTCAAAAACCGTCAAACTCACCTTCAGCGAAGGTGAGTTCATGCTGACTTACCAGCGGTAATTCACGCTTGCCACCATACGACGTGATTCGCCGTAATAGCAGGTTCCGAAATCACAACCAGCAAAGGACTCGTCATCCAAAATATTATTGAGGTTAACCTGCACATCCCACTGTGTATTGATGGCGTAGCTTGCCATTGCATCCCACAGCATATAAGCAGGCACCTTTTTATCGAGCGAGGCATCCACAGACGTTCCGGTATAACGCACGCCAGAGCCCAACGTCAGCCCCTCAATCCCAAGGCCTGCAAAATCATAGCTCGCCCAACCTGTCGCTAAGTGGCGCGGAATCATCGACTTACGCTTCTGGCTCGTTCCTTCACCCGTATGAGCATCGAGATAGGTGTAGCTAGCATTCAGCATCAGATTTTCTGTCACAGCCATGCGAGCTTCCATTTCGAACCCTTGCGTATTGGTTTTTGTGCCCGATTGACTGGTGGTTAACGCGCCATTGCTGCCGACGGTAGAGGCGGTTGCGTTTTTCTGGTCGATATCAAACCACGCCAGATTGACATAGCCATCGAGCCAGCTTGGCATGTATTTCACACCCACCTCGGTTTGGTTGCTCTCAACGGGTTTGTAGAGTTTGTTGGTGGTGAAATCTAAGCTGCTGATCACATAGAAAGATTCCGAGTAGCTCACATAAGGTGACAAACCATTATCGGCTAAATAGATCAAACCGCTGTTTAATGACAGTTGGCCATCATCAAGCTCATCTTTATTCAAACCTTTACTTTCAACATCAATTTTGTCGTAGCGGCCACCTAAATTCAGAACCCATTTCTGTTGCCACTTCGTTTGATATTGCGCGTACACACCCAGTTGCTGTTTGACAATCTCATTGTCATACAAGCTGCTTGAGAGATCAGGCACATTGCCGTAGGTCGGATTAAGGCTGTTGATCACGCCCACCTGTGAACCAGTGCCATTACCCAGCCATTTATTTTGGTGATACTGAATGTCAAACCCGGTCAGTAAGCGGTGCTCAAATTGGCTACTTTGCCATTGTGCTTGGGCGTTGTTATCTAAGGTTACGCTGTGTGCATCGCCATCATTGATCAAGGTATAACGTGCCAATGTGTATGGGTCGCTGTCTTGCCAAGCATTTTGATAGGCCGAAGAGCTTCGTAGGTACAGATCAACATAGGCGTAGTTGAAGTTTTGCTTGAGGCTCCAAGTGTCGTTCAGTTGATGAGAGAGTTGGTAGCCGAACGACAGTTGTGTTTTATCGAAATCATCGTGATCCGGCTCGCCAAAGTTGCGGTTAGGCGCAATCGTCTCACCATTGGGCAGCGCCACTAATGTGCCATCGCTTGGGAAGAAACCGTTTTGTGGCACGCCGTTATCTTTCAAGAAAGTGGCCATCAGCGTTAGAGTGGTTTGATCTGATAAATCGATAGCGTAGCTTGGCGCAACATAAACGCGCTGGCTCTCAATGCCATCCAGTTCACCCTCTTTTTGATTAACCATCGCCACGAGGCGGTAGCGCTGGCTGCCATCTTGGTTGGCCCAATCGGCAATATCGACACCCAACTGCTGGTAATTTTTATTCCCCACAGACAGAGATACGGAATGCTGCGCGCCATCAGCCGGCTTTTTCTGCACCACGTTGGCAATACCGCCCGGCATGGACTCACCATACAGCACAGAAGATGGGCCCTTCACCAATTCAACTCGCTCTAAACCAAAGGGTTCAACCGTCCAAGCAAAGAAACCTTCTTTATAAAGACGGTTACCATCGAGATAGACACTCGGCTCAAAACCACGCACAAACATCCACTCGGCGTCGTTATCCGCGCCATAAGGTGAGGTGTACCCCGGCGTATAGCGCAATGCTTCATCCAGTTTTTGTACGTTATGCTGGTCCAGTTCATCACGTTCAATGACAGTGACCGACTTTGCGGTTTCTTGTGTCGGGGTATCGACTTTCAATGCCGATGCCGTTACCACGATCGTGTCTAAAACTGGTGGCGGTGTTTGCTCAGCTTGTGCCGTAGCCGAAACCATGAACAGACAAGGTAATGCGCTGATTTTTAATATGTTGTGAATTGCTGTCCCCAGCAAGCTTGGGCGAATGAGATCCATTAAAGGATACCTCCTGCTTTAATTAGTTTGAGAAACGTTTTTATTATCATTATTATTGCCCGTCATTTTACTGATAAATTCAATATTTAACAGATAAAAATAAGAATGAATCTCACTCGCACATCACCATAAGTTGATCACCTATGTTTCAATGGTTTGAAAATCTCACGACGGCGTTTCCTAAAGAAGAGCCGCAACAACCGCCTAACTCCTTATTAGCCTTCTGCCGTCATTACACGCGAGGTTTTGAAGTACCGTTATTGGTCATGTCACTGCTCAGTGCTTGTGTGGCAATTGCCGAAGTCACCCTCATTCGCTATATGGGTGAATTGGTTGATATGCTTGGCAGCCAACAACGTGCCACATTCTGGGCTGATCAAAGTGACCGCTTGTGGGTAATGGCCGCGCTGGTGGTGGTCATTATGCCGCTGCTGGCTTTCTTCCACTCCATGATCATGCACCAAACGCTACTGGGTAATTACCCGATGTCGATACGTTGGATGATCCACCGCTACTTACTCAAACAGAGCGTCAGTTTTTTCCAACGCGATTTCGCGGGGCGGATCGCCACCAAAGTGATGCAAAGCTCCCTCGCCGTGCGAGAAACAGTGATGAAACTGGTCGATGTACTGGTTTACATCGCGGTCTACTTCGTCTCGATGATTTGGATGATGGGCGAATCTGACCGCATCTTGATGATCCCGATTCTGATTTGGCTCGTGGCCTACATCATCATTCAATTGTATTTCATTCCCAAGATGAAAAAAGTGGCGACCGATCAAGCCGATGCTCGCTCAACTATGACGGGCAGCATAGTCGACAGTTACACCAACATTGCCACCGTGAAACTGTTTTCCCATTCACAGCGAGAAATGCAGTACGCCAAAAGCAGCATGAAACGGTTTTTGAACACCGTGTACCAACAGATGCGCATGGTGACGTGCCTGTTATGGAGTGTTGACGCCATCAACTATTTACTGCTGTTTTCTATCGCCGCTTTATCAATCAATTTGTGGCTCGATGCCTCAGTGACTGTCGGTGTCATTGCGATTGCGATTAGCATTGCGCTGCGCGTACAAGGCATGTCGAAATGGATCATGTGGGAAGTAAGCGCACTATTTGAAAATATCGGTACTGTGGTGGATGGAATGAATACCTTGTCGCAACCAGTGACCATAACGGATGTAGCCAATGCGCCGCCGCTGCAAGTAACGCAAGGGCAAATCAGCTTCCATAACGTTCACTTTCACTATGGACAAGAAAACACTGTGTTCGAAGCGCTTAACTTTGAGTTAAAAGCGGGCGAAAAAGTGGGGTTAGTGGGTCGTTCGGGCGCGGGAAAATCCACACTGGTTAACTTGCTGCTGCGATTTTACGATTTGAATGGCGGCAAAATCTGCATTGATGGGCAAGATATTTCGCAGGTCAGCCAAGATTCACTGCGCCAACACATTGGTATGATCACGCAAGATACTTCTCTGTTGCACCGCTCAATCCGCGACAACATTCTGTATGGCAACCCAGATGCCGGGGAAGAGGCGCTGATAGAAGCAAGCCGTCAAGCGCATGCCCATGATTTTATCGCGCAGTTGCAGGATGAGAATGGCAACCTTGGCTACGATGTTCAAGTGGGAGAACGCGGTGTCAAACTCTCTGGCGGCCAACGCCAACGCATTGCGATTGCCAGAGTGCTATTAAAAAATGCGCCGATTCTGATCATGGATGAAGCCACCTCGGCCCTAGATTCAGAAGTAGAAGCGGCTATTCAAGAAAATTTTGAAACGCTGATGGAAAACAAAACCGTGATCGCCATTGCGCACCGTTTATCAACCATTGCCGCCATGGATCGCTTAATCGTGCTGGATGAAGGACGAATCATTGAACAAGGATCACACCAAGAGTTGCTGCAACAACAAGGCGTTTATGCTCAGCTATGGGCGCATCAAACGGGTGGTTTTATAGGCGAACTTGCGTAGTGGATGCTCTTTAGGCCAAAGAAAAGGCCTTTAGACACATCCAACAGAGAAAGAAGATGTGCTAAAGGCCGCGCTATTTCACCCAATACCCTCACTTCTGAGTTTAGGTATTTTGCATACTATTTTGCATACATAGGGGGGTGGTGAATTAGCTTAAATCGACATCTTTGCAGCCAAAAAAGTAGGTCGCGAGAAAGCCAACAGTATAGGAGATTAAAAGACCGCCAACAAACACCATCATCCCAGCAAAAATTCCTTGCTCGGAAGTCATCAATGGAATGGCGACAATGCCTGACGGGCCAAACACCGTATTTAATCCTACTGGCAAACCAAGGTAAGAAACTAAGCCGACAAAGAAACCGCCCGCCGCCCCACCAATGCAAGCGGTGACAAACGGTTTAACCCGCGGCAAGGTCACGCCATAAATCAGTGGTTCGCCAATTCCCAAAATACCGGGAATGATCGCCCCTTTCACTTGCGTGCGCAGCAACGCATCCTTATTCGCTTTGAAATAGAGTGCCAGTGACGCTCCCACTTGGCCGCCGCCCGCCATCGCCAAAATAGGAAACAGAGAGTTAAACCCTTGTACATCCATCAGCGCAAAATAGACTGGCACAAATCCTTGGTGAATACCAAACACCACCGAAATTAAGAACAAACCCGACAGTAACGCCGCGCCCAACGGGTTATCATTGAGGTTCAAAAACAACCATGACATGCCTTTAAACAGCTCACCACCAATCGGCATGATCACCAAGAAAGTCACCGCGCCCATAATGAGTAACGTCACCACAGAGGTTAAGATCATATCCAAATCATCAGGCATGTATTGGCGCACTTTACGTTCTACTTGCGCGCCCAGAATAGAGGCCAATAGTACCCCGATGATGTTGCCGCGTGGGTCAATGGCGAAGCCAAAGAATTCACTCATACCCGAGTAGATACCCGTTGTCGCCTCTGGGTTATACCCCAGCACAAACAGCGAAGCTAAAATGGCACCATTAACACCCGAGCCACCGAAAGCTTGCTGCGCGTTATAACCAATTAAAATACTCAAGAAAGCAAATAGCCCTTTACCAAACACTTTCATATAAGTAATGAGATCGAGCATAAACTGGCTAGGCGATTGATCGATAACGAACATTTGCTCCAGCAAAGTGGCAAAACCAAGCAACAAGCCCGCAGCAATGAAACCGGGGATCAGCGGCGTAAAAATGGTCGCAAATTTGCTTAAAAAACGTTGTACGCCGCTGGTCTGCTTGCTCTTCATCTGCTTTTTCTGCTCAGCAGCAATCGCGGATAGATCGGCAGTTATGGCCACATCCGTCTCAGCACCGTCACCGTTGGCGATCATCTCATTCATCATATCGGCCGCCGTTTGCGCTTTGCCCGGGCCTAAAATGATCTGCAGTTGTTGGTCACTCTCCACCACGCCCATTACGCCGGGAAGGGTTTTCAGCAGAGCCTGATCGGCCAATGCCGTATTATTTAATGTTAAACGTAAGCGCGTCATGCAGTTACCACACTTACCGATATTGCCACTACCACCGACTGCACTAAGCAGCTTGGCGATCATATTTGAGGTTATTTTTGCCATTGGGACATCCTTGGATAGATCCAGTCGGGTTATTGATCATTCAGTGCCGCGCGAATAAAACCATTATGCTTGGCCAGTTTTTGCGTCGCTTGCTCGGCGCTTAGCCCCGCAAGAATCATTACAATGGCGGTTTTACAGTGACGATGGCAGGCGCTCAGTGCTTGTTCTGCTTCCTCTTTGCTGCAACCTGTCGCTTCGACCACAATGTTATTTTGGCGCTGAATCAACTTAGCATTGGTTGCCTCGACATCGACCATGAGGTTGCCAAACACTTTACCGCAACGAATCATCGCGCCGCTGGTTAACATGTTAAGCACCAGTTTTTGCGCCGTGCCCGCTTTCATACGTGAAGAGCCCGTGACTACTTCCGCGCCCACCACAGGCACAATGGCAATGTCAGCCGCGTGCTGCATCGCGCAATCTGGGTTGCACACTACTGCCACAACCGTTGCACCCAGTGATTTAGCGTAAGCCATACCGCCTAGCGCATAGGGTGTGCGACCACTGGCGGCGATACCCACCACCACATCGTTGCGGGTCAAATTAATATTTTTCAGATCGCTTTGCCCAAGCTCAACATTGTCTTCGGCATTTTCAACCGCTTTAAGAATCGCTGGGTGTCCGCCCGCAATAAGCCCAACCACTTGTTTAGGATCAGAGCCGTAGGTGGGTGGGCACTCGCTAGCATCTAAAATCCCCAAGCGACCGGAGGTTCCCGCTCCCATGTAGATCAAACGTCCACTCGCTTGAAATGCCAAGGTAATGGCATCCACCGCTTGCGCTATCTGCGGTAAGGTTTTTTCAACCGCCAACGCGACCAGTTGATCTTCATGGTTAATGACTTGCAACATCTCTAAGGTGGAAAGGGTGTCAATGTCAGCACTGGCAGGGTTGCGGCTTTCGGTAACCAACTGGGTTAGGTCTAGGTTCATCGTCTATTTCTCGGTTTGAATTCGGAACTGATGGCGATTCTATGGAATAAAATATTCCATTTTAGTGACAAAAATCACAACAAAGGTTATTCTTTGACCAGTAATTACATGGAATAATGGCCTACAATGCACCGATATCTTTTAAGC
>NZ_NDIM01000094.1:0-11167 GCF_002241375.1 Vibrio sp. V19_P1S1T109
CGATTGATGCTGTTTTCACCGTTGGACATTATGTGTCTGACCCACCTCTATTCTCCCGACATTAAATGTCCGACTCCGGTGTGGAGCTTTGATGTATTGAGAGCGTAGTCATGAGCAATAAAACCAGCATTGAAGGGTTATCCGCTTTGCTGCACACGCTGATGCTTATTCCTCAACATCGATGGATCACCGTTAGGGAGTTGCAGCAGCAGTTAGCCCAACTCGATATCCACCGCACTACGCGCAGCATTAAACGCTACCTCGATAAAGTCATTGTGGAGGTGTTTAATGTGGAGTGTGATTCGATGAGCATGCCCCATGTTTATCGCAAAACCTCAGAGCAATTACTGAAACTCAACAAGCAGGAAATGCTCTATTGGCAACTGACCAACAAGTACTTACTGCCGCTGGTTCCTGATGCACTGAATTATGGGCAAGGGTCCTCCTCGGAGAGAGACAAACCCTTGCCACACAAGGGTTCAGCGCATTCAAAAGAGCAAGCATGGTTGGAAAAAGTGCATGTGGAATTGCCCAATATTCGCGAGTGGAGTGACGAACAACGGCAAGTGTTGAATGCGGTACATACCGCATTACTGCACAACCGTATGCTCAAGATATCGAGCCAAGTATTGCAGCAAGAGAAGGCGCTCATTGAGCCACTGGGACTCTCGGTTCAGTGTGACGCGCTCTTGCTGCTCTTTCGATTATCCGGTCAACACACGATACGCACCCTAGCCTTGCCTTTGATTGATAAGGCCAGTGTATCGACGTTTTCTTTTACCTATCCGACTGATTTCAATCTTGAGCGGTTCATGCTTGAACACGATGGAATCAGTGCATCCTGAATTTCACTCACCGATAAGGAGAGCACCGTTATGACATTAACCAACACCCTACTCCGATACGCCGCTATGACCATCCTGTTTATCGGGCTCACCGCTTGTGGCAACCAAGAAGAGACTCAAACAGTAACAGCAGATATTGAAATATCGATATCAACTAATCCTCACTGGGGAACATTGGTCTTTGACCTGCAAGCTATCACCGACAACACCGTAATTAGCAATGTGGTGATTAACCGAGGCAACTGCCGCTTACCCGCAGGCACAACCTCAGAGCTATCAAGAAACGTTTCATTAAACTTCGGCCAAACCTACACCGGATACAGCAACAACTGCACCGTGGACAGCGTGAAAGAAATCGAAGTCACCTCCAGTGCTGGCACCTTTGCCTACACCTTCTAATTCTCAATCCCTCAATAACACACTCAACCAACTCGTAAGGATAAATTATGAACAAGTCAACTCTACTTATCACAGCAGCATTAGCTTTCTCTACCTCTTCCGCATTTGCTGGTGGAACACTGGGCGGAAACCCATCCGCGGATTCGGGTGCAGTTAACGTCAGTGTAGGCAAATGCACTCAATACAAAATGGATGTGAAAGCTGCACAACAGGAAGGTAAGGACGTAGCGAGCATCACCGTTCCTGAAGGCTGTGAAGCCATCAAAGAAAAGTAACGCCACCAACAGCGGTAAAAATGATAATGGGGAGCAATCACGCTCCCCATTCTTTTTTTGCTTCTGTACACACAAGCTGCACAATCAATAAGCCGGCTTCTAAACTCATTTTGGGACAAAAGTGAGTCAACAACAAAAGGCTCGGCAAATAAAGAACCACTTAAAAAACACCATCGAAGAGAATCAAGAACCGTAAAAAGGCCTCAAGTCACAAATTGAGGCTTTTCAATGATAATTGTTATCTATAAACAGACGCCTAAAGTAGCGAACAGTTTTTTGACTAACTTGATATTCGAGGTCTGACCTGCTCGCAGAATAACACGAGGGTCATAGTATTTCTTGTTCGGCTTGTCTTCCCCCTCAGGGTTACCAATCTGACCTTGCAAGTAATAAAAATTATCCGCAATATATTGGCGCGCACCATCCCACGTAGCCCATTGTGTATCGGTATCAACATTCATCTTGACCACACCGTATTCAATAGCTTCTTTAATTTCAGCCTCCGTTGAACCACTACCTCCATGGAATACAAAAGATAAAGCGTTTGCATCGAGACCAAATTTTTCACAAACATATGTTTGAGATTCACGAAGAATTGTAGGAGTCAGAACCACGTTACCAGGCTTGTACACACCATGTACATTGCCAAATGATGCGGCAATCGTGAAGTGTGGGCTGATTGAGCTTAATTTATCATAAGCATACGCCACATCTTCTGGAGAGGTGTACAGCATTGATTGATCTAAATGAGAGTTATCCACTCCATCTTCTTCACCACCAGTGCAACCAAGTTCGATTTCAAGCGACATACCAATCTTACTCATACGCTCTAGGTATTTAGCTGAAATGGCGATATTTTCTTCTAACAACTCTTCAGATAAGTCAATCATGTGTGAAGAAAAAAGTGGCTTGCCTGTTTGTGCAAAGTATTCTTCACCAGCATTAAGTAAAGCATCAATCCACGGAAGTAAAGCCTTTGATGCGTGGTCAGTATGCAGAATTACAGGAACACCGTAAGCAGGTGCCACTTCGTGTACATATTTAGCAGCAATGATAGCGCCTAAAGTTTGCGCTGCATGCCCTGGAAGTTTCAGACCTTTTCCCGCAAAAAAGCCTGCACCACCGTGCGACAATTGAATAATCACTGGTGAACCAATGTCTGAGGCCGCTTCGAGTACCGAGTTGATTGAGTCTGTATTTACACAGTTGATAGCTGGAAGCGCGAATTTATTCTGTTTAGCCAGTTTGTAGATCTTTTGGACATCTTCTCCAAAAATCACACCCGGTATAATCTCCAAGTCTTGCCATTGTTTTTTTATATCTAACATTGTCTTATTACTTCCTAACTTGTGCTTCAAGTAATGCATGTGCAGTGGTCAATACGTTATCTAGCGTAAAGCCAAACATCTTAAACAATTCACCAGCAGGCGCAGATTCACCGAATGTTGTCATACCGATGATTTTGCCGTTTAGACCAACGTACTTGTACCAGTAATCCGCAATACCTGCTTCGATAGCGATACGTGCTGTTACGTCTGATGGGAGAACTTCTTCACGGTATGCAGCGTCTTGCTTGTCGAATGCATCAGTTGATGGCATTGAGACAACGCGTACTTTCTTACCCTCTACGGAGAGTTGTGTTGCCGCTTCTACTGCTAGCTGAACCTCAGATCCTGTTGCGATAAAGATAAGCTCAGGCTTGCCCTCACAATTTTTTAGGATGTAGCCACCCTTAGCAACATTTACTAGCTGTTCAGCATCACGTGGTTGCTGTGTTAAGTTTTGACGAGAGAATATTAGTGACGTTGGTGCATCTTTACGCTCGATAGCGAGTTTCCAAGCCACAGCTGATTCAACTTGATCACAGGGACGCCATGTGCTCATATTTGGCGTTAGACGTAGAGAGGCCATTTGCTCAACTGGTTGATGCGTGGGACCATCTTCACCCAGACCGATAGAGTCGTGAGTGTAAACTTGGATGTTCTGCACTTTCATTAGAGCTGCCATACGCATTGCGTTACGAGCATATTCCATGAACATTAGGAACGTAGCACCGTATGGTACGAAACCACCGTGTAATGCGATACCATTCATGATTGCTGTCATACCGAATTCACGCACACCGTAATGGATGTAGTTACCTGAGAAATCAGCAGGTTCAAGAGACTTAGATCCAGACCACATGGTGAGGTTAGATGGCGCAAGGTCAGCAGAGCCGCCCATAAATTCAGGTAGCATTGCACCAAACGCTTCTAGTGCGTTTTGCGAAGCTTTACGTGATGCGATATCAGCGGAGTTAGCCTGAAGATCAATGATGATTTGTGTTGCTTTCTCTTCCCACTCGGCTGGTAGATCACCGTTTAGACGGCGCTTAAGCTCAGCAGCTTCCGCTGGATATGCTGCTGCGTATGTTTCAAATTTTTCGTTCCAAGCCGCTTCTTTCGCTGCGCCAACATCGATCGCAGACCACTCTGCGTAGATATCATCAGGAATTTCGAATGGGCCGAATTCCCAACCTAGTGCCGCTTTCGTTGCTGCAATTTCATCGTGGCCTAGCGGTGCACCGTGACAATCGTGAGAGCCAGATTTGTTTGGAGAACCAAAACCGATGATAGTCTTAGTACAGATTAGTGTTGGACGAGGGTCAGCTTTAGCAGCTTCGATAGCCGCGTCAATTGCTTCAAAATCGTGACCGTCTACAGCAGGGATTACATGCCAACCGTATGCTTCAAAACGCTTAGGTGTATCGTCAGAGAACCAACCCTCGACTTCACCGTCGATTGAAATGCCATTGTCATCCCAGAATGCTATTAACTTACCTAGACCTAGCGTACCAGCAAGAGAACAGGCTTCGTGCGAGATACCTTCCATCAGACAGCCATCGCCCATGAATACATAAGTGAAGTGGTCAACGATGTCATGATCAGGTTTGTTGAACTGTGCGGCAAGTGCTTTCTCTGCCAATGCCATACCAACTGCGTTAGTGATGCCTTGACCTAGAGGACCAGTGGTTGTCTCAACGCCCGGAGCATAACCGTACTCTGGGTGACCAGGAGTCTTAGAATGAAGCTGACGGAAGTTCTTAAGATCATCAATAGACAGGTAATAACCTGTTAGATGAAGCAGAGAGTAAATCAGCATAGAGCCATGGCCGTTAGATAAAACAAAACGGTCGCGGTCAGCCCATTCTGGGTTTTGTGGGTTGTGGTTTAGGTGATAACGCCAAAGAACTTCAGCAATATCTGCCATACCCATAGGTGCACCCGGGTGGCCAGAATTAGCTTTTTGAACACCGTCCATACTTAAAGCGCGAATTGCGTTCGCGAGGTCTTGGCGTTGTATTTCTTTATTTAACATAGTGTCATCTTCAATATAGTTCTGGGAATTTATTAGCACGACTTCATGCCATTACAGACCTTCAGAAATAGGAGACCTGAATGGGAATTAGTGTTTTAACGATTAAATCTGTGTCTTTGAAGGTAAGTACGTCAACAATCTACGCTCTAACCTTAGCAAATTGGAATTTAAAATTTATCCAAATAAGGAATAACATCTTCAAGGGTAGAAACCTGAAGAACATGCTCTACATCTTTAGCGGGAGGTAATAAGTCAGGGATCATAATTGAGTGACAGTTCGCTCCTATCCCTGCTCGCACACCATTATTAGAATCTTCCAACACTAAACATTCTTGGGGTAACAAACCCAATTGCTTACATGCAAGCTGGTAACATTCTGGATTGGGTTTTCCACGTCGCACATTTTCAGCGGTGACGATTGTATTGAACTTGTCTAATACTTGGATATTTTGGAAATTATGTTCGACATCAGATAAAGGAGATGATGTGACGAGGGCAACTTTTAATCTGCGCTGCTCAATCGCCGTAAACAAGGAGTTAAAACCGGGTTTAAGTGATATCCCTTTTTCACGTCTATTATGCAAGTCCCCATTACGAACACGTTTATAACGCTCCATATCAATTTTTCCATTGAAAAGCTTCGCGACCATCTCTTCACATTCTGAGCCGGGTGTACCTATGAACTGCTGGTATTGTTCGTCTGATAAAATTAAACCTTGGTCAATTGCAGCAAACTGCCAACTTTGTTTAGCCATAGATTCAGTATCAAAAATTAAACCGTCCATATCAAACAGCACAGCTTTTAGCATTTTATCCTCACTTAATTAAAACGAAGGTTTTGGGGAACTACTTACTCTAAAAAGCACGTCTGAAAATTTTCAGATCAATATAGTTCTGCAAATTCATCAATACGTTTTTTTCCGCGTTGCAGTAAGAAACTTAAAAACCGGGCGGTTGAAGTAGTGATAATTTTCTCTTTAGCAACACCGTGCTTTTCCAACAACGCTACAGCAAGATCCAATTTTGCAATCTCCTCACAGAAATGTGCATCAGAGCCCGTCGTAAAATACACCCCAACTTCTTTACCAACTTCAACAATTTTTGAGCAGCGCACATCACTACCTTTACGACTCTTGCCGGTTAAAGAGGTGTTGTTGACCTCAATAGATACATTGTGCTTTTTGGCACACTCCAACACCGTTCGGATGTCGAATTTATAATTTGGGTTGCCTAAATGACCAAGTGCATCAACCTTGCCACCTTTGATCACATTTAGTAGCGTTTCGGTGTGAACATCTTCTGTCGAGAGAGGGAAAACCGGTTCATGAAAGCTGGCAATCGTCCAGTCCAAGTGTTGATGGGTGGATGGTGCGAGATCAAGATCACCTTCTACGTTCATTAAGTTCGCTTCAACACCCCGCAAAATACCAACTCCATGAAGAAATCGGGGCAAAATTCTTTGATTGTTGAAAAACCAGTAATGGGGGGCACCTGGCATTTCAGGAGCATGATCCGTTGTACAAAGAAGTTTTAGCCCCTTTTCCTTAGATGCTAAAGCGTTTTCAATAATTGTGCTGTAAGCGTGTCCGCTAGCAAGAGTATGTGTATGGCTGTCGACAACGATTTCCATTACGACCTCCTTAGGTAATCTATTGAATTTCAAACGAACCGTCTTGGTTCATATATAGGGTTAGATCGGCTGAAATTGAGTGATTGAGGACTATATCGACATTTTGTGAGTCTGACTTTTCATAAAAGACTTTGGCATCCTCAAAACTCGTGCCGCCTCGGACTTTACGGCCAACCAAACGCTCTTCAAGAAACTTAGGATCTGTATCAATGAAGACCGTGAAGTCCGCTAATTTATGCAGCCCATTCCAAACAGGCTCGTCAAGCAACAAATAGTTACCTTCAATGACAACAATCTCTTTCTCAACCGCAATCGCATCATCAATTGGATCATGCAAATTGCGATCGTAATAAGGCCACTTAGGATCTTTTACTTTTAGCTGTTTCAGTTTGTCGATCAATGAGGTGAGATTAAATGTCTCAAATGCACCCTTAATACTACGCAAGGGAATTTGCTCGCCATTACGGGTTGTGTAGTTAGAATCTAGGATCTCATTTGGGAAATGAAAGCCATCAAAAGGAAGTACCTGTAGCGGCTCAACATTCGATTCTGTATTGGACAGATATTCCCAAAAGGCCGCTAGCGTTGATTTACCACTGCCCGGAGGCGCGGCAAGAAAGATGATGATGCGTTCATTTTTTTGTTGAAAAAGCTTGGTGAACTTTTCAACTAGTGGTTTATGGATCTGTTCAATATCTTTGTCTGGAAATACAGCTTCACTTTCAAAGCCACTAACATTTAATGACACTTTCATAGAGGGTCCTAGCTGATAACTTCACTCTCTACCTTTTCAAGTAAACCCTCACAAGAGAGCTTCAATACGATTTTGATCAGCGATTCATAACGTGCTTGAGAAAAGGAATCAAATGATGAAAATTTTAATTGGTTGATAGAGTCAAGGTACATATTTGCCTCACTCTGTTTGAGTGAAGATTGATTACTGATGAAGTCATATATCATCTCATCGCGAAACGCTATCGGCTCAGATTGCTTTGAAACATAGTCATGCATCTGATCAAACAGTCCAATGTCTGCATAGGTTTCTAGGGTTATTTTCCCCATTGCGAACATCAACTTAGAAACGACATCAACTTCAACCAATGGTCCCTCATTTTTTAATAGAGGGGTCACCGCATATTCAATAACCAGTGGATCTTGCACAAATACTCGGGGTAACAAATGCTTCAACTGGGCTGTAATCAGTTTATGAGACACTTGAATAAAACAAGTGGCCGTTTCGCACTCTTCTAACGCATCTAATAATTCATCCTGCACCGTAATAACATGTTCCTTATAATTTTAGTGGCAGCAACAAAGCTGCCACTAATTTATCGATTAAGCAGTTAAACTCACGTCATAAAATTCAAGTAACGCTTTTTCTGCCAGCTCATTCCAAACGTAGTTATTATCTTTCAAGATTTTGTCAAGTTCACCAAAGAACGGATCTTGACCGGCTAATTTGTGGAACTCGTCAATTGCCGTTAGTGGCAGGTCGATGTGAGGGTAGATCAGCTTTTTACCACCCGGAATATCAAGTTGATTCAAGATGGTATGTGGCGCAGCCTCTAGACCACCAACGTGAGTCAGCATGAATGATGGATTGATCTTACCGACTTCTGATAACTCTAGTGATTCAACCATATCGCCAGTTGAACCTCCTGATGTACCAACAATGTGCGTTGACTCGTAGTGAACGTTGTAAAAGTTAAATGGGACTTTGAATTGCTTGTCTGTTGGGCCTGCGAAGAAGTTTAGACAGCCATCATTACCTAACAATTCATCTGCTTGCTCTAGCACTTGTGCAACGGCTGCGTAAACCATCACATCATCATAGCCATTACCGTCATTCAACGCTTTCAGATGAGCTACTGGATCATCCACCTTTGCTGTGTTTACATAATGCAGCTCAATACCATTTTCAGCTGCTTTCGATACTGGAATTAAACTCTCTGCGCGTTTTAAGCGAGCATCATCAATATCTGTCACCACAATGCGACTTGGTTTTACTGGACCGTTGATAGCATAGTCGATCGCGCCAATACCCATAGGGCCAGCACAAGCAAGAAGAGCCAGAGCCCCCTCCTCCTTGATACCCATTTTGTGCTCGTAAACGTAAGGCGTGGTATGGTAACTCGCGTGGAAGGCACCGATAATACAAGACATAGGCTCAGCAAGTGATGCATTTGCGTAGTAAGAGCTCTTGTATGGCAGTACACAGTCCAGGTCAATTGCCACTTTAGGAATGATTGAGTACGTTGCGTTACCACCAAATGCCTCATAGCTGTAACCTGCTGAGTAGCCTGTAGGGAGGCCCATTGCCGGTTGCAGTACAAACGGCTCACCCGGCTTAAAACGGTCTTTAAGGTTTGCACCCACTTCAACAATCACACCTGCATATTCGTGACCTGTCATTACAGGCACTTCTGCAATGTTTTCTGGTACACGCTTGTGGTTGCTGCCAAGTAGCGCAGCTTTATAAGTAGAAAGACAGATGCTGTTTGAAATGTTTTTTACCAGCAGTTCGTCATCAGAAATCTTTGGTAGTTCGAAAGTTCTTAACTGAACATCTTTTTCACCACAAATTACAGCTGCTGTTGTTTGAACCATGATGTTTTCTCCGAAAGTGGGGCCATGTTCAGCCCCTAAATTTGTTATTAAGCTTGCTGACTGATAGTTTCCATTAAATTGTCTAATGCCGGATCATGTAAGAAGTTTTTGATTGTCACCACTGGCAGACCCGTTGCTTTTACTGCACGACTTTCTAAACTTTCATGAGTGACCACAACATCAGCATTACTTGGTACTTTTTCGATAGCGAAGTTCTTAACTTCAACGTCATAGCCTGCTTTTTGCAGCTTGCGTTTAAAGGTAGAGGCTCCCATCGCGCTTGACCCCATCCCTGCATCACATGCAAAGGCAACAAATTTAATCTCTTTTGCTTCAATTTGAGCTGCTGCCGCTGGCGCTTTTACTACTGCGCCTTCCGCTTTCATATCTTTCATGTCAGTGATTGACTGCTCGAACTCATCTTCTGACTCTTCTTTCTTGCTCACTTTCAAGATGGCACTTGCCACAAGGAAAGAGACAATCGTTGCTGTTGCAACACCTGCAATGGTTGCAAAGAAGCTGCCTTTTGGTGTTAGCGCTAGGTAAGAGAAGATTGAGCCAGGGCTTGGACCTGCAACCAGACCACCATCAAATAGGTTGAACGTTGCGATACCTGTCGCTGCTCCTGCTATCATTGCTACAATCATGATTGGCTTCATTAGCACATACGGGAAATACAGCTCATGAATACCGCCGAAAAAGTGAATGATGATGGCACTTGGTGCAGATTTTTTACTTAGACCTTGACCAAATTTCGCGTAAGCCAGCAGCATACCAAGACCAGGACCTGGGTTAGACGCTACCATGAAGAAGATAGATTTCCCTGTCTCAGCCGCCGCTTGCAAACCTAGAGGGTAGTAAATACCTTGGTCAATCGCATTATTCAGGAACAACACTTTTGCAGGTTCATTAATGACAGCAAGTAGAGGTAGGAAACCTGTTGCAACCAATGCTTCGATGCCTGATTTCACGAATAAGTTCGCAGCTGTTACAGATGGACCAACAATCGCGTAAGCAAATAGACACATGATCATGCCGAAAATACCTAGCGAAAAGTTGTTGACTACCATTTCAAAGCCAGATGGAATTTTGTCTTGTAGACGTTTATCGATTTGTACAATCACCCAACCACTCAGTGGGCCTATGATCATAGCACCAACAAACATTGGAATCTCTGCACCAGCAATTACACCCATCGTACCGATTGCACCGGCAACCGCACCACGTTTGTCACCAACAATCTGACCACCGGTGTAACCAATAAGCAAAGGAAGTAGATAGGTGATCATTGGACCAACCAATTCACCAAAGTATTCGTTTGGGATCCAACCTGTAGGGATAAATAAAGCTGTAATAAAGCCCCAAGCGATAAAGGCACCGATATTTGGCAATACCATCGCAGTCAGATGACCACCGAAGGCTTGCACTTTTGCTCGAACATTTGTAGTCACGTTATACTCCTTCTTAACGAAAGGTTGTTATTAGTAGTTTTTAATAATTTCTAAAACGTCTTGCTTTGTTTTTGACGCTGCAAGTTTTTCTATATTTTCTTCATCTACTAACATTTCGCTGAGTGCCTGAATCACTTCAATGTGAGTATCAGAATCTTTTGCTGCTAATGTTAGAAGAACGTTGGCTGGTCCCATATCTGAGCCAAAATCCACCGGAGTCTCGAATACGTGAATACCAATGCCTGTTTTTAAAACACCAGCTTCAGGTCGAGCATGAGGCATAGCAATCCCCGGACAAAGCACGTAATATGGGCCATTGTCATGAGTTGATTGGATGATTGCATCTGCGTAATCAGACGTAACATAACCTTTATCTTGTAAGTAACGAGTTGTTTCTTTTACTGCATCTTCCCACTGGTAGTGTGAGTGGTTAATAACATCGATTAGATCGTGATCGACTAGGTCATATAGCATGATTAACCCCGACATTTAGTTGTTCGCTATTGTTGGAGTTATTATTGATGAAAAGAACAAGACTGGAAAGCAGCCACAAAAGGTGAACAATATCACTACGAATAACCAGTCAACCTTTATTTCACAACC
>NZ_NDIM01000284.1:0-11105 GCF_002241375.1 Vibrio sp. V19_P1S1T109
GGCCGATATTAGCCGAAAATTGATTGATCCAATCAGATTTAAAACGAATCGCGCACGTTTCTGAAGAGGGCCGTGTGCAGGTTGCTGAAGTTTCGTTGTCAACAGAGGTACCTAACCAACGCACTTGGCTATTCAGCGCAATGTTATCGGTAAAGGCATACTCAAAACCCCCAAACAAGCTTGAAGAAAAACCATATTTATCTTTAGCCCAGTCAACATCCGTATAAGAACCACCGATACCTAGGCCTATATAAGCGGTCAATTGTTGGCTTGTCGGATAATAAATGCTGCTTTGAAAGTGGAGATAATGGATGTTGGCATCCGCGTTAATGGTTTCAACAGAGGTGTTTTGAGTGGCATAAAACAGACCAATTCGGCCTTTTTCGTAATCAGTTTCTATAGCGAGGCCATAACCAGAGGAAGCTTTTAAATCGTATTCATTGCTGGCTTGATCCTCGACTTCCCCCCCAATGATATACCCAAAAAAGGGAGAGACGATGACTTGCGCTTGTGCATAGTGAGCAGATAAAGCTCCTATGATAAGAATGATTTTATTGTATTGATGCATAATTATTAACCTAAGCCACTTTTTAACGATTAGGTTATTGTGATAGTAACTCCATAATTGTGCACGAAAAACCAACGATTCTTGAAGATACTTCACACTGATGTTATTACTTTGTTATATGATAGGAGGTGGCTATGGAACTTGATCTAAAATATGCATTAGTGATTACTGCAACGGTCTTTACTATTCTCGTCGGTTTTGGTTTGATCGCTATCAGCCATTAATCAACGAGGGTTCTGCTGATGAACACTAGTGGAACTATCTCTGATAAAGAGACGAGAGCGGATTTAGATCGGCTCTCGAAGTACATTGGAGGAAAAAATGCATTGGTTGCCCAAGGTGGTGGCCAAAGAGGTATTTTTACCGCAGGTGTGTTAGATGCGTTCCTTCTTTCCAATTTTGACCCCTTTGATGAATTTTATGGCACCTCTGCAGGTGCATTGAATTTGTGCGCTTACCTATGCCGTCAGCATGGGTTAGGCAAGGCTTTTATTTTAGAACTCACCACGGATGCTAATTTTTTTAATCTATTTAGCTACGTTCGGCGTAAGCAGTTCATGAACTTGGATTGGGCTTTAGATCGCATATCGGAATTTCCTTATCGGTTGGATGTCGATATGGGAGCCCAAGTCCTTGCGAAAAGAAAAGCTTATGCTGCTGTTACCTCAGCACACTCACTCCACGACCATTATTTCCCGATATTAGAAAGTAACTGGCGAGAGGTGTTGATTGCCACCTGTGCGATTCCCCGCTTATATCCGCATGAAGTCAAGCTGGGTGATGACCTATATATTGATGGTGGAGTATCGGCATCAATTCCAGTTCAGGAGGCATGGCGTAGAGGTGCCCGTTTTGTTGCGGTAATCCGCACTGAATGCCCTGATGTCGACGCGGTAGAGAGTGGGTTACCGATGAAGCCGTTGCCTTCTGCTAAGCCTTACAACGAGGCTCATTGGCTACATGAACCTTTGCAAAACATTCAAGGTCAGTGGCGACAAAAATTGTCTTACTGGAAGCAAGAGTGGAGTGGTCTTCTCCATCAACAAATAGAACGTTCTAAGCTACAAAAATGTGAGCAAATGAATTTGGATCTACTCAATGGTGGACGCTGGTTATTTGGCGCTGATGATATTTATCGCTTGAGTCATTTAATTGGTGACAAGTTTGATTCGGGGTTAGCGGATATGTTAATGGTGCATTACCAAACTTATTCTCTTACTCAAGAATTTTTGCGTGCGCCGCCGGATGATGTTTACATCCTACAGATTGTGCCCAGCGAACCATTGAGGTCAAGATCTCTCTTAAGCAGCAGAGAAGATCTGCTTTATGATTATGAGCTGGGACTGACGGCGGGTTATCGCTTTATCGACCAATTTAACCAAGCGCAGTCGGCATATCAGTCCCGTATTGCATCATCGGATTATTTTCCCCGCGACAATTAAGTCAACGGGGAGCACGGGTTATTCAAGGACCGGCAGGATACGCATGCAGTTGGTTGACCCTTCGACATCCATAATGTCACCTTGAGTGATGATCACTAAGTCACCGAACTCTAACAATTTTTTCTCCTTAAGCGTATTGAGAGCTGCAACGGCCACATCAAAACCAGTATCTGCTTTGGTATCAAAATAGACGGGTGTGACTCCCCGATATAGAGCGCAGCGGTTTAAACTTCGTTCATTGGGCGACATAGCAAAGATAGGCAGTACAGAATTTAAGCGTGAGGTCATAAGCGCTGTTCTTCCTGATTCGGTCAGAGTCACCATGGCTTTGATTCCTTCCATGTGATTGGCCGCATAGATAGTGGACATCGCAATGGTCTCTTCAGCAGTCACAAACGAAGTATCGATTCGGTAATTTTGTTGGCTAGCTTCGATCATTTTTTCCGCGCCGACACACACTTCGGCCATCGAACGAACCGTTTCTACTGGGTATTTCCCAGCAGCAGTTTCACCTGAAAGCATCACCGCATCGGTTCCGTCAAGCACCGCATTGGCAACATCCATTACCTCCGCGCGGGTTGGCATTGGGTTCTCTATCATTGACTCCATCATTTGTGTTGCTGTGATCACTACTCTATTGAGTGCCTTAGCGCGGCGGATCAGCTTTTTCTGCACACCAACCAGCTCAGGATCACCAATTTCTACCCCCAAGTCACCACGAGCGACCATGATCACATCGGAGGCCATAATGATGTCATCAATATTGTGATCACTGGCCACGGTTTCTGCCCGTTCCACTTTCGCCACGAGCTTGGCCTCAAGGCCTGCATCACGAGCGAGGCGGCGAGCGTATTTCATATCTTCGCCATTGCGAGGAAATGAAATGGCTAGATATTCAACCTGTATTTCGGCGGCGAGTAGTATGTCTCGTTTGTCTTTTTCGGTCAGCGCTTCCGCCGATAAACCGCCACCCTTTTTGTTGATGCCTTTGTTATTTGAAAGTGGACCACCGACGGTGACTATGGTGTGTATTTTAGCACCATCGACTGCTGTGACGAGTAGTTGTACTCGTCCGTCGTCCAATAGCAGCAAGTCATCTTGTTGCACATCTTGTGGTAGTTTTTTGTAGTCAATGCCAACCGAATCTTGGTCACCTTGCCCTGGGGGGAGCTCTGCATCAAGAACAAATCGGTCACCTTCATCTAAGTAGACTTTTCCTTCTTTAAATGTGGAGACCCTAATTTTTGGTCCTTGTAAATCACCAAGTAAAGCAACATGGCGACCCAACTTAGCAGCGATAGCTCTTACTCGTTGCGCTCGCAGTTTATGGTCCTCGGAGCTACCATGTGAAAAATTCATGCGCACAACATTTGCGCCAGCTTTGATAATCGCCTCTAATATCTCGCCTTTGTCTGTTGATGGGCCTAAAGTAGTCACGATTTTTGTTCTTCTTAACACAGCGGTCATTGTGTTCTCCTGATGGGGCGGGAATCTAGATTGAGTATATGCAAGATCTGGCGAAAGAAAGGGGATAAGAGTGAAATTTATCGACAGGTGTCAGATGATTTTTGTCACAAAAAAAGAGGAGTTTCATATTTTTTGAATGTAAACAAATGGCAGTTTATTGGCTAAATACACGAAGATCTAGGTATATCCGTGATGCTTGTCACGGCAATATACTAAAGCGCTTCACAATTACTTCGCAAAGTAAAAAAATTGGCATGTTATTGATTTCTGGAGCTCCCAATGTATATGGCGCAACCAGGCCATATTGATCATATCAAACAGGTCAATGCTGGTCGTGTATATAAACTCATTGACCAAAAAGGTCCCATTTCTCGCATCGATTTATCGAAGGAGAGTGAGCTTGCTCCGGCAAGTATTACCAAAATTACTCGTGAGTTAATTGAAGCTCATTTAATCCATGAAACGACAGTACAAGAAGCGATCAGCCGTGGCCGCCCAGCCGTTGGTTTACAAACCAATAATGAGGGATGGCAATTTTTATCCATGCGTTTAGGGCGTGGTTACCTAATTATTGCCCTGCATGAGTTGGGTGGTGAAGTGTTGATCGACACCAAAATTGAGATCCATGAGCTAGACCAAGATGACGTGCTCGCTAGGTTGCTTTACGAAATTGAAGAATTTTTTCAAACCTACTCGTCGCAATTGGATCGAGTGACGAGTATCGCAATTACCTTGCCCGGTTTAGTGAATTCAGAGCAAGGGATTGTGCTGCAGATGCCTCATTACAATGTGGAAAATCTGGCTCTTGGTCCTGAAATTTATAAGGCGACGGGCCTACCTGTATTTGTGGCAAATGATACCCGAGCTTGGGCACTGGCTGAAAAGTTGTTTGGCCATTCGCAAGGCAATGAAAATTCGGTTCTTATCTCTATTCACCACGGTTTAGGGGCCGGCATTATCCTCGATGGCAGGGTGCTGCAAGGTCGGCACGGGAATATCGGTGAGTTAGGTCATATCCAAATTGATCCGCACGGTAAACGTTGCCATTGTGGCAATATTGGCTGTTTGGAGACAGTCGCCAGTTCGCAAGCAATTCGTGAAGAAGTGGCGCTGCGTATTGCAAACGGTGAGGTTTCATCATTGACTGAGCACAGTGAAATCACTATTGAAGATATCTGTGAGGCCGCAGCAGAGGGTGACCCATTAGCGGTGGATGTGATAGAGAAACTAGGACGTTATTTAGGGGCCGCAATCGCAATTGTGATCAACCTATTTAACCCAGAAAAAATTCTTATCGGTGGTGTTATCAACCAAGCTAAGAACGTGTTATACCCTGCATTGCAAAAATGCATCGAAGAGCAGAGCTTACCTGTCTATCATCAAGATCTCGAATTAGTGGAATCACGTTTTTATAAACAGGCAACCATGCCCGGTGCGGCTTTGATTAAACAAGCTCTCTATGATGGACTTTTGCTGATGAAAGTTGTCGAAGGTTAATTTTTTTGCGGTTAGATCATTTATATTTTTTACAATTAACCCATATGGCTATACTGTTATGTGAGTTCACTATAATTTTCGGGATTTCGTATGTCAGGTGTTTTAAATACGGTTGACCAGCGCACCAATCTTGTCGGAGAGAATCGACTTGAGTTGCTTTTATTCAGCTTAAATAGCCGGCAAATTTTTGCGATCAATGTATTTAAGGTGAGGGAAGTGATCAAAGTTCCTCAGTTAACGAAATTACCCGGTTCTCATCATAATATTACGGGTGTAGCCTCATTGAGGGGAGTGCCAGTTCCTGTCATTGATTTGCGCAGTGCGATCGGTTTTCCTCCATCTCGCTTGGATAGCCAAGAACAGAACCTCATCATCACTGAGTACAATCGAACCATTCAAGGTTTTTTGGTTGGGCAAGTTCGCAATATTATCAATACCGCATGGACTGAAATTCAGCCACCACCGCGTTTAGCTGGCCGTTCTAATTACCTTACCGCTATCACCCATGTTAAAGAGGTCAACAGTAGCCATATTGTTGAAATCATTGATGTTGAAAAAGTGTTAGCTGAGATTATTGATTATGACGTTTCTATCTCAGAAGGCATTCTTGATCATGATTTGGTTGCGGAGATGGTCGGGCGAAAAATTCTGATTGTGGATGATTCTTCAACGGCTCGTAACCAAATAAAAGGGACGCTCTCACAGCTTGGTTTGGAAATTGTCGAATGCAGAGATGGCTTAGAAGCATTGAATCTTCTGAAGTCGTGGAGCGATGAAGGAAGAGATGTAACGAGTGAGCTTTTACTGATGATCACCGATGCTGAAATGCCAGAAATGGACGGCTATAAACTGACTTCCGAGATCCGTAATGATCCGAGAATGAAATCACTATTTATTACGTTAAACACGTCACTCAGTGGCAGCTTTAATGAAGCCATGGTACAAAAAGTGGGTTGTGATCGTTTTATCTCTAAATTCCAACCCGATTTATTAGTACAAGTGGCACAAGACCGATTACGTGATGTGCTTTCGTAAGACTTTTTAACCATCATTACAACAAAGTCGTCTCTAATGTGCCGGCATGAAATAGTGATTTTTACCTCAAACGACAATGCCTTGCTGATGAGGCAAGGCATTGAAAGATTAAGAAAAAGCTAAGCCATTACTTTTTCGGTTGTGCATCGATACATTGACCATTCACGGCTTGGCTTTCCGGCGCCATTAAATAGAGATAAAGCGGCATGATATCTTTAGGCGTTTTCAACAACTCCACATCTTCAGCGGGATAAGCTTTGGCACGCATGCCAGTGCGCGTGCCACCGGGATTAATTGCATTCACTCGAATTGACGTGTTGCTTAGCTCATCAGCTAGCACTTGCATCATCCCTTCTGTGGCGAATTTTGACATAGCATAAGTGCCCCAAAAAGCACGACCATCATGGCCTACGGTTGAAGACGTAAATACAATCCGCGCATCTGGAGATTTGTGCAGCAATGGCAGCGCCGCTTGGCTGAGTAAGAATTGCGCTTTGACGTTGACCTGCATGACATCGTCATAAGAATCTTCACCGATCTGATCAAACGGGCTGATCACACCCAAAAGTCCCGCGTTATGTAGCACACCATCTAAGCGACCAAACTGCTCTGCAATGGTATCGATCATATCGAGATAATGTTGCTTGGTGGCTCCTTTCATGTCCAGTGGAACAATCGCAGGTGTTGCGTAGCCAGCGTTTTCTATCTCATCATAAGTTTGTTCTAACTTTTTCACCGTGCGGCCGAGCAAAATGACGGTTGCGCCGTGGGCTGCATAGCTGATGGCGGCTTGTTTACCGATACCGTCGCCAGCACCTGTAACTAAAATGACTCTATCTTTGAGGGCATCTGCAGAAACTGAATAATCCACCTTGTGCTTCCTTATTGTTATGATTTGCTTTAAGTCTTCGTGACAAGGTGGTTACAATACACCAAATCAAAACCTATGAGGATTAGGACGTTGGAATTTTTATTGGACTACGGCCTATTTTTGGCCAAGATTGCGACAATCGTCGTCGCTCTTGTTGTGCTATTGGTCATTGTGAAATCAGTGGGCGGAAAAAACAGCGCGCAGAAAGGCGAGCTGGAAGTGGTGAATTTAACCGAGCGTCATAAAGAAATGGTCGAGCAGATGGAACACCATCTGCACGATGATGCTTTCTTGAAAGCTCGCGATAAAGCAGAAAAGAAAAGCGAAAAAGAGAAAAACAAAGTACGTGACAAAGCGATCAAAAAAGCGGCCAAAGAGGGAGCGCTAGATACCAAACGTGAACCGCATCTCTTTGTCTTGGATTTCAACGGCAGTATTGATGCCAAAGAAGTGAGTTCGCTACGCGAGGAAGTGACCGCCATTCTCGCCGTTGCTCGGCAAGGTGATGAAGTATTGCTGCGTTTAGAGACTGGCGGTGGCATGGTGCATGGTTATGGTTTGGCTTCTTCGCAGCTCGATCGCATTAAAGCAGCTGGGTTACCCCTAACCATCGCAGTTGATAAAGTGGCCGCCAGCGGTGGTTATATGATGGCGTGTATTGCTGATAAAATTGTGGCCGCTCCTTTTGCGATTGTCGGTTCCATTGGCGTTATCGCGCAACTACCTAACTTTAATAAACTGCTTAAAAAACATGACATTGAATTTGAACAGTTGACCGCAGGTGAATACAAACGCACGCTGACTATGTTTGGTGAAAACAGTGATAAAGCGCGCGATAAGTTCAAGCAAGAACTCGAAGAGACTCACGAACTGTTTAAAGATTTTATCCACGAGCATCGCCCAGCGCTTGACCTTGAGAAAGTGGCCACTGGCGAACACTGGTTTGGGACTCAAGCTCAAGAGCTCGGTTTAGTCGATGAGATCAAAACTTTTGACGACTTAGTGGTTGCTGCGTGTAAAGATAAAACGGTACTGGCAATCCATTATGTGCAGAAGAAAAAACTGACTGATAAATTGGCTGGCGTTGCGGGCGAAGCGGCCGATAGCGTGCTTCTGAAATTGATCAGTCGCGGTCAACGGCCAATCGTTTAGGTTAGGCGCGTCTTTCTCGAAGCAGGCAGATTATTTTTCGGAGAGTATTAAGCGGAGAAGTGCGTTACTTCTCCGTTTTTTTTGATCTCAGCCATTCACCGATGGCGAGTATCAACCCGGCCAACATGCCTGCTAAATGCGCTTCGATAGCCACGCGTGCATTAATAAGCTCACTGGTGTTACTTGAAGCGCCGAAAATTTGTTCCCAGACAACTTTGACAATAACACCAACCACCAACAGCCAACTGCTGCGACGCCCTTGCAGTGCTTCTTGCAGCGCCAAATAGGCAAACATTCCATGGAGCGCGCCTGAAAGGCCGACATAGACTTGCATACGGCTCAAAAAAAGGCTGACGCCTACCATCAGGCCGGTTGCCAGAAGGCTGATTAACCATTTTTTACTGCTCGGCTGAAACACAAAATGGATAATCCACAGCCCTGCGAGGTTCATACCAAGGTGTGTAAAGTTGGTGTGTGTGAAATTTCCTGTTAGGATCCGCCACCATTGGCCCGCTTCAATGGCAGGCCGATTCCACGCACTGAGGGCGGCCAGTGGCGGCCATTGCAACCCCAAGCAGACCAAGCTGATAGCAAGTAGTGCAAAATAACGATTTTTTTGATGGTTTATGTTTAGTAAGCAAAGGCGAAAGTAATTCACGTTATGTCTCGATACTGTTCTCAATGTGGTAAAGCGCGAAAAGCCTGCATCTGTTCTTTGATCGTACCGCTTTCCTCGTCGGTCGAGCTTATCATTCTTCAACATCCGACAGAAGAACATCGCCCAATGGGTACAGCCCGAATTCTCGATTTATCTTTAGCCAATTGCAGGCGCTTTGTTGCCGAAGATTTTAGCCAGCACACTCAGCTGAATGAGTGCTTAGCTGAGCCGGATGTGCTCAACTATGTACTTTACCCGCATGAGACTGCGCAGCCCGTGTCGGCTATGAACATCAACGCTGATACCAGAAAAGTACGAGTTATTTTACTCGATGGTACTTGGAAGAAAGCGTATAAAATGTGGCAACTCTCGAGCAATTTACATTCGCTAGCGTGTTTGCACTTGCCGACCGATCTCAAAGGCAATTATCGCATTCGTAAAGCACCGAGTGAAAACAGCTTATCGACCGTTGAAGCTGGTTTTCATATCTTGTCATTGCTTGAGCCTCGGCAAAATTTTCAACCGCTCCTTGATGCTTTTGATGCGATGGTTGCCTTTCAAATTAGCCAAATGCCAGCTGGGGTTTTTAAGCAAAACTATATCAGTGAGTAACCGCTATATCAGTGAGTAACGGTGGCAGAAGCTACCACTCAACCAGCCATTAATAGTGATTATGAGCTGAGAACAGTTGTTGATGGAGCCTTTGCGCATAGCCATCGGTCATAGCCGAAATATAGTCACAGATGACGCGCATACCATCGTCTTCATTAGTTTGGGCTTGCCATTTACCGCGCGTTGTTTCTGGCAGTAAGCGTTCAGGATCGGCGCTCAGTGCTTCAAATAGATCCATGATGATCTGCTGGCCTTTGTATTCAAAACGCTGCACTTGCGGAATTTGAATCACATATTGGTTCACAAATGATTTCAGTACTTCCAGCGCGGCGGCCATATTGGGTTCTAAATAGGCGTTGAAGGCGAGTAATTCATTCTCAAAATGCGCATCAACGGCTTGAATATGAATGCTAGTCAGTAGCGCATTAACAATCCCGCCAATCGCATCTTTACGACGATAATGTTTGCCTGCAAACAGCATTTCACTGATGGAAGCGATGTGTTCTTCAAACCACGCATCGCCGCATTCGGCCAGTTTCGAGGCTGCGGCCTCTTGCCACTGTTGGCGAGTCACCATGCCAAGCACGATGGCATCTTCTAAATCGTGCACGCCGTAGGCAATGTCATCGGCCAGCTCCATGATTGAGCAATCGAGTGATTTAAAGCGAGTCTTGTGATGTTGATAAGGCGTTGCGGGCTGACCACGCATTTGACTGAGCAGGGCTTTATCTTGCGCAGAGAGCGGCTCCGTTACCCAACAAAAAATCGCGTGATCGCAATCGTATATTCCCTTAGCGGGCGACCACTCTTTAGCTTTCAACTGACGCTGGTGAGCGACTGCATTGGGTTGCTGTACGGCGCGAGTTTGGCTCAGCAGTGCAGGATATTTTAATAAGCCCAGCACAGTGCGGCGCGACAGGTTCATACCATGGTGTTCGGTGTAGGGCTCTAAGCTGGTCACAATTCGAAAGGTTTGCGCGTTGCCTTCAAAGCCGCCGTGATCGCGCATCATATAATTGAGCGCCACTTCGCCGCCATGACCATAAGGAGGATGGCCGATATCATGCGCTAGGCATAAGGAATCGATCAAACTATCCGAAGGCAGCAAATCACGAAACTCTGGTTGCTTGAGTTTAATTTGCGCCACTATACCAGTGCCGAGTTGCGCGGCTTCTAAGGAGTGAGTGAGGCGAGTGCGATGGAAATCATTCAAGCTAGTGCCATGTACTTGAGTTTTGGCTTGCAAGCGACGAAATGCTGCCGAGTGAAGAATACGTGCCCGATCGCGTTGGAAAGGGCTGCGGTGATCATCGCGGCGGATTTTATGCTCATCATCTTGGCGTTCAAGCCATTTGGGGTCAATGGATATATCCATGCCATCTCCTGCAGTACATTTATGTTTTTCAAACACTTAACAAGTAACTTAGCGTGAGTTAGCTGATCTCGTCCAGCGTTAATTCGAAACTAGGGGCAAAGGTATTGAGAAAATACTCCATCTCAGGTGTATGGCGATCTCGTAAGGTGACGTCTAAACGTTTTTTGGCCAGCGCATATTCATGGTTGCCCGCGCTGAGTTCTTCTAAGCATTTGAGATAGGCGCAGAGTGAATCTGCCTGTTTGACTATCGCCACATCTTCAGGGTGCGCGGCGTCTGAAACGAGATATGGAGCAAAATCCTCACGCAGCTCTTCAGGCAACATCGAGAGCAGTTTTTGTTCGGCAGCGGCTTCTATTTTTTTGTATTCTTTAGCAATATCGGGGTTGTAGTATTTAACTGGTGTCGGAAGATCACCCGTCAACACT
>NZ_NDIM01000248.1:0-10925 GCF_002241375.1 Vibrio sp. V19_P1S1T109
TCTGAAAATCGTTATTCAGTTTTGTTTTTCTATAATCACTTGATTAAACGATAGACAATTTGTGGAATTCAGCAACAAAAAAAGCCATTAGGCTAGTAATGGCTTCTATTCTATGGAATAAAAAAAATAAGGCAACCAAGCAATGAGCTGGTGTGACATCAGTTAAAACTTTAAAAAATAAGTGCCTAAAGTTTTATAAATAACTTATATGCCCACTTCGCTTGCCGTTAGATTGTGGTATTCAGGAGGGATTTGATCCCATGCTGATTTAATTTCTCGAATGATGTCGATCACATCATCCAGTGGTTGCGGGTCATTTTGATGATTCGCTTCGGTGATCTGAGTGATCATAAATTCATAAAGCTGATCTAAATTTTTTGCAATATCCCCGCCATCACTCATCGATAAGCAACTGCGTAAGCTAATAATGATATCCAATGCTTTACCAAGGCGTTCACCCTTACTTGGAATATTCCCCTGTAGCATTGCTGCTTTTGCTTGAATAAGGCGTTCAATGGCACCCGCCATCAACATTTGTACGACTTTATGCGGCGAGGCCGCACTGAGCTGGCTATCCACTGATACCTTTTTGTATGCCTGTAAAGAACCGCGCATAGTCTTCCTCTTATAAAAACTTTTTGTATTGCTGAACGGATTTATTACCGTGTCGGTATTTTTGGAGCGTTCTACCGATCTCGACCGTTTTTGACTGCATCAGTTCAACAAGATGTTTAGTTTCATCAATAGCCTCTCGCCATTGGCTCGACATTGCAAACTGTGGATTTTCTGACGCATGCGTCAGTAAGTTTTGCAATATCCGTTCCCTTTTATCGACAAGATGATTGATTTCTTCAGTATTAATTTCATCAATGACAAGCATTGCTCTTATTTGGTGATCTAGATCACTTAAAAGGTCGAGTTGCTGCTCCATATCAGCCGCCTAACGCATTCATCATACCAGCTAATTGGTTCTGCATTTTACTGGTCGCGTCTTGCATTGCTGAAAACTTAGAATGCGTTCGCTTCTCCAAACTGTCCATGCGGCGATCAAGTGCCGCTTGGTCGTCCGCCACACGGTAGTTGCGTTCTACTAAGCTTTTTTCGCGTGTGCGAATCGACCCTGTAACCCCCGTCATGCTCTGAATAGCATCTTCAACCCGTTTGGCAAATCCTTGGTTTCCACCAAAGAACTCACCTAGCTTATTAAAGTTGTTATTGAGTTGGCGATCTAGCATGTCGTAGTTAATTTCAAGTGTCCCTTGGCGTGTGGTGGTAATACCAAACTCAATCAGACTTTTGATCTCTTCTGGAGCCTGCTCAATTCTAGTCGAAAAAACACTACGTAGGCGGGAGTCTGCACTGCGCACAATACTGTCACCCGCCAGTGGCCCTGCTTGGCCAGTCCGAGGGTCAACGCCTCCAAGTTCTTTAGAGACCTGATAAAACTGATTATACGCCGCGACAAATTGTTCAATATCATCGCGCACGGTTTTGCGGTCATATTCGATGCCAATTTCAGCCGGTGGTTTGCCTTTGGCCGTTTGCCCTTTAAGGGTCAAATCAACCCCTTCAATCGCATCTTCAATCACGTTGTTGTTGCTAGAAAGGGTCGCCACACCGTCCAAAACCACCACGGAATCTTGGCCTGCTTGTACTTGAGTCATACCTTGATAGGCGTCAAACGATGCTTGTGCCGCTCTAAGCTCAGCATCTGCTTTGTCCACTTTATCTAAATACTCACGCTCTTGCGGGTCAAGCTTTTCACGCTCTTTCTGCTTGGCTTGCTCTGGCGTCAGTTCACCACTACGCACCGCCGCCGCAACCGCGGCTTTTTCAGCTGCTAATTGCTGTTCAAGCTTGGCTTGCGCTTCTTTGGGGGTGACATAGGAGTCAACCAAAGTACCAGAAGCGGTATTGGTCCAACCGGGCACATCTGGCGCTTTTTCTAACGCAGTTGCATCAAGCTCTGGCTCAGGTTCATAGTAGGAATCGAGCAAGGTGCCAGAGGCGGTTTCAGTCCACCCTGGAATACGATCTTGCGGTTTCAGATATTTATTGGCAGCAACACCGGCGGCGGCGGCAGCTTTGACGGCGGCGTCGGTTAATTCACCGGCAGCATTAGCAACTTTACCGTCGGCAGCTACTTGCCCGGCGACTTCTTGAACACCACTCGCCATACTTTGGTCAACTTCGCGTGCCGCCGCACCTATTTTCTCGGCGACTTTTGCAGCGATAGCTTGTTGAGCTGGCGTGAGTGGTGCAATGATTTGTTGCGCCGCAGCGCGTGCTTTTTCTAAATCTTTAACGCGTTCTTCCAGCGTTTTGTATTCTAGATTTTTGAGCGGATTTCCGGCATCAGACTGAGCATTAATTTTAATGTCATGATCTTTTCCAGATAGATTAGAGGCCACAATCAAACGTGGCCCTTCAACATCATTGATTACCGAAGCACGAACCCCGGGATTGGTTTTAGTGCTGTTGATACCGCGAACGATATCAATCAATTTTGAATTGGCTTGGACATCAACATCAAACTTCTGATCACCAAGTGAAATCTGCAGCTTACCAGGACCAAACTTTGCCTCTTTATCTAAAACATCCGAGGCAACTTTATGGCTCTGTGCAAGCTGCAACACATCGATAGCATATTTACCTGCTATTGCGTCAGTGGTGGCTGTCGCGGAGACGACATTTTCATCAGTAGTATCGACTTTTCGCAAAGCGAAAGCCTTCTCCTGACGAAAATTCGTCATAAGATTTTTCATCGTATCCAGCGACTCTTTGAGCCGGCCGTAGGCACTGATACTGGCATCAATTTGGCCAAGCTCATTATCAATACGTTGCTGCTTAGGAACGCGCTCTGCATTGACAATTTTGCTGACCAAGGAATTGATATCCATGCCAGTATTCATACCCATCGGGCCTAAGCTCATTAAATCACCTCAAAAACTACGATTACACCTTAGCAACCAATAAACCTGTACTGTGGTCTTTTTGTCTGGCAAGGCGTCGCAAAACCTCTAGCATTTCCTCGTTCGGGATCTGACGAATAATGTCACCAGTACTGGCTTCATAAATCGTCACAACATCCCGTCCTGATTCTTCATCGACTCTAAACGCTAAGTCTTTGTTGATAGATGAGATAAATTCATTCATCTGCTCTACCATCTTGGCTCTTTCCGATTTGTTGATCTGCTCTCGTTGCTGTGCAAGCTCGATTGCCGCTTCAACGCTTTGGTTTTGCCTATTTCTTAACTGTTCAGTACGATTCACCTCATTTTGTTTCGAGGAAGCGCGTGTCGCGCCATCGTTTTCTGAAGCAAATTTAATGCCACTTTGCGAGCCGTAAGGCTGGATGTTCGATGTGTAGGATGGTATTTCCATAACAATCTCCCTTCCACCTCATAGGTTGGCAGTGAAAACACTGCTTTCCCCACAAAGCTCCATTCGCCTATCGGTTAACCCAATAGACTAAGAGCTGCAGATGGTGACTGCTTCGCCTGTGCCAAAACTGACGTACTCGCTTGCTGCAAAATCTGCGACTTCGTCATTTGGGTTGTTTCACGGGCATAATCAGTATCCTTAATTCGACTACGAGAAGCGTTGACGTTCTCATTGATGTTATCAAGGTTACTGATGGCATGACCGAAACGGTTCTGGAATGCACCTAACGAGGCGCGTTGGCTATCAACGGCCTTTAGTGCACCATCAATCAAAGCTACAGCTTCCTGAGAGCCGCCAACTGTTGTGACATTGATGTCTTTGACGGTTACGTCTTTACCTGCAGCAAAACCAATTTCAGTACCCAGTCCACCACCAATAGTGACATCGCTTGAGACTTTTTGATTGGCGGCAAACAGTTGCAGTTTACCTTCATCACCGACTGAAGCTTTGATGTCACCATTTTGACCATTAATGTAAGTAGCGACTTCTTCTAAGTCATCACCCGCTTTAGCGTTAATAGTGACTTCGCGAGCTTCTCCTTGTTTATCAGTATAGCTCAGAGTCAGATCCGTCGCATTGGTGACTGACCAGTCAGGCGCTTTGCCATTTGTCGCGACATAGCTCTTACCGCCCATCGCTTTTGTGTCAGAACGCATGTCGCTCATGGAAAGCATCACAGCTTCACCAGAATCGGCACCAATTTGGAAAGATTTATTACCAAACGAACCATTTAGCAGTTTATTACCACCAAACGAGGTTGTTTCAGCAATACGGTTTAATTCATCATTGAGTGCTGAGACTTCCTCTTGGATCGCTTGGCGTTCTGAACTTGAGTTAGAACCGTTTGCTGATTGCAAAGAAAGATCTCGCATACGTTGCAAGATATTGGTGGTTTCATTCATTGCACCCTCTGCGGTTTGTGCAATGGAGATACCATCATTTGCGTTTCTTACCGCCATATCTAAGCCACGGCTTTGTGACGTTAAACGGTTTGAGATTTGTAGACCCGCTGCATCATCACGCGCGCTATTGATTTTATAGCCCGATGACAGACGCTCCATCGATTTCTGCGTACCATCAGCGGCGTTATTTAAATAACGCTGTGCGGTCATTGCAGACACGTTAGTGCTTACATTAATTGCCATATTGATCTCCTTAGGCATTGTGTTGATGTACTTCCGTGTCTCTCACCTCACGTCGGTACACCTCATTTCTCTCGTATCCTTTAACGGCGAAAGATTTATATCCTTTAGAAAAAAATAAGCCTTTTTTTAAAATTTATGCAGCGAGCATGAGAAATGTGATTAGCGTCAAAAAGTAAGAAAGATAATGCTGCATCGACTAACACTTTTTCCACTTTACCGCTAAGCAAAAAAATCCAGCCGAGGCTGGATTTTCATTAAGGGTAACTCTTGAGCTATTGGGCTCTTTTAGCCAAGTAAGCTAAGTGCCGCTTGTGGCGCTTGTTTTGCTTGAGCCAGCACTGAGCTCGATGCTTGAGAAAGAATTTGCGACTTAGTAAGCGCTGTTGTTTCTTTGGCAAAGTCAGTATCTTTAATACGGCTCTTAGAAGCACTCACGTTTTCGTTAATGTTATCTAAGTTGCTGATTGCATGGCTAAAGCGATTTTGGAATGCACCTAATTGTGCACGGTGGCTATCTACAAATTGCAGTGCAGCATCAACAATGGCAACCGATTCTTGAGCGCCACCCACAGAGGTCACATCAATGACATCTACGGTAACAGCTTGACCAGCTTGCATGCCGAGCTCACCAGCAAGACCGCCTGCGAATGTTACAGGGCCTTCTACTTTATTACTGCCAGCGAAGACTTGTAGTTTTCCTTCATCATCAACTGATGCTTTCACCATATCAGTTTGGCCGTTGATGTAAGTCGCCAACTCTTCAATATCATCGCCTTCTTTAGCTGAGATATTGATAGTCTGATCTGTACCTGAGGTATCTTTCAGGGTGATTTGTAGATCGTTGCTGCCGGCTTGAACTGACCAATCTTTATCTTTGCCGTTCGCCGCTTGGTAGCTTGTGCCGCCCATCATAGCATTGTCACTACGCATGTTGTTTAGGCTAAGCATGACGGCTTCACCGTTATCCGCACCGATTTGGAATGACTTAGTTTCAAAAGTACCGTTAAGTAATTTGTTACCACCAAATGATGTGGTTTCTGCAATACGGTTTAACTCGTCATTCAGAGCGGTGACTTCTTCTTGAATCGCTACACGGTCTGCTTTTGAGTTTGAGCCGTTAGCTGATTGTAGTGACAAGTCACGCATACGTTGCAAAATGTTGGTCGTTTCATTCATCGCACCCTCAGCGGTTTGTGCAATAGAAATACCGTCATTCGCATTACGTACTGCTACGTCAAGACCGCGGCTCTGAACATTCAAACGGTTAGAGATTTGTAGGCCTGCCGCATCATCTTTTGCGCTGTTGATTTTAAAGCCAGAAGATAGGCGTTCCATTGATGTTTGTTGTGCATTGCTAGCGCCGTTTAGGTAACGCTGTGCTGTCATCGCTGATACGTTGGTATTTACATTAACTGCCATGGTGATTACTCCAATTGATTTTCCGATGTTTCCGGTTTCCGACGTCTCGGAAAACCAAATAGTTCTCTCAAAGTTACTTTTTATAACGGCGGTATTTTCCAAAGCTTGAGGATTTTTTTTCGATTTTCTTAAAAAAAATGTGTTTAGTGTAAAAAACAGGATAAGAGGTCAAAAACCCACCAAAAAGGTAATAATTTCGCTAAAGATTTGTTATTAAAAGTCGATAAGTGTTGCTTTTTATCGCTAGCGAAGTAAGGCCAATGCTAGGTTTGGCTGTTTTTTGGCTTGCGCAAGAATAGAGGTACTGACTTGTTGTAGGATTTGCTGTTTTACCATTTGGGTGGTCTCTTTCGCATAGTCCGTATCTTTAATTCGACTGTTTGAAGAAGCGAGGTTTTCATGTACGTTGTCGAGATTGTTGATAGCGTGGTTAAAACGGTTTTGCAAAGCGCCTAACTCAGAGCGATGGCTATCAACGTACTGCATTGCGGTATCAATGATGGCAACCGCCCGCTGCGCACCACCGACTTCGGAAATATCAAGAGTGTCTACTGCTTCATATCCCGTCACATTCATTTGCAACTGATTGGCTAAGCTACCTTTAAAATCAATAGTCCCAGAGGTTTCTTTACCCGCCATGAACAGCTGTAGCTGTCCTTTGTCGTTGACTGACGCCGATACTTTATCGGTTTGCCCATTGATGTAGGTTGCCAACTCTTCAATATCGTCCCCTACTTTTGCTTGGATTTGAATGTTGTGCTGTTTTCCCTTGGCATCGGTATAGCTCATGGTGAGCTGCCGATTATCTTGTGTCACCTGCCACTGGCTATCCGCCATGCCTGCCGCAACATAGCTAAAGCCCCCCATATCCAAACTGTCTGAACGCATATTTTTTAACGAAACTTGCACTGCTTCGCCAGAGCTCGCCCCTATCTGAAATGAGGATTGACCAAACGAACCGTTCAGTAACTTACGACCACCAAAAGAGGTGGTTTCAGCAATTCGGTTTAATTCATCGTTCAAGGCGCTCATTTCTTCCTGTAAAGCTTGCCTATCCGCTTTACTGTTCGCGCCATTCGCCGACTGCAAAGAGAGATCTCGCATACGCTGAAGCAGGCTGGTGGTCTCTTGCATTGCACCTTCAGCAGTCTGCATGATTGAAATGCCATCATTAGCATTGCGTACAGCGACATCTAAGCCCCTCATTTGCGACTCAAGGCGATTCGAAATTTGTAAACCTGCAGCATCATCTTTGGCACTATTAATACGCTTCCCGGAAGCAAGACGCTCCAAAGATTGATTCAACATTTCGCTTGCTGAGCCTAAGTGGCGCTGCGCAATCAAAGCAGAAACATTGGTATTAACGGTAATTGCCATAACAGACCCATGCCATAGAATGAATGATCTCTTTATCGGACAGTAGACGCTTTTCTTTACATAAAATGCTTAAAAAAGAAAAACCGAGCACAAGGCTCGGTCCGATAGTAGGTCAGTATTGAAACTTACTTTAGTTCAAGATGTTGCAGCATCTCAGCTGAAGGGGCAAAAAAGTACGCACCCGTTACGGCTTTGGTAAAGCGCAGCAGTTGGTCTGTTTTACCATCCGCCACACCATACATACTTTCCAACATCACTTTAAAGTTATGCAGCGTATGGCAATAAGCAATGAATAGTAAACCGTGCTCACCACTCACCGTACCGTAAGGTAAGCTATGACGAACAATTTTCAGCCCTTTCCCCTCTTCTTTGATATCGACACGGCCAACGTGAGACGCTGCAGGTACATTATCAAGCTCAATCGAATCAGGCTTAGTGCGCCCAATCACTTTTTCTTGCGCCGCCACATTTAAGCGATTCCAAGCTGGAAGGTTATGCACAAAACGCTGCAACATCACATAGCTGCCGCCAGCAAATTCACCATCAGCAATCAGTGCCACTTCTTGACGTTTTTCGGCTTTAGGGTTTTCAGTGCCATCGATAAAGTCCGTCATATCTCGCGCATCTAAGTAACGAAATGAGTAGGTTTCATCCACCATTTCAACCAACTCGGCCACGGGTTCCATCCATTTACGCAACACATAAAACAGCAAGTCATGACGCTGAGAATGGCAGTGAATCAACACATCCACCTCGGTACTTGGTGCTATGGTTTCGCCTTTACCAAGCTCAGGAAAATCAATCAGCTCTTGTGGTATGCTTTGGTTTAAACGCTGCCAAAAGGTGCGAGTAAATGCGACCGACACGGTTAATTCAGCGCCGGGTTGATGTTGATTTATCTCATTGACTAAAGCGGGCAATGCTTTTAATTGCGCTAAAACATGCGCCGGATTTTGCTTTACTTTTAAAAGGCTAAACAGTGCAAACGGACCTGCTTCAGGCAGAATCGCGGTTTGAGGTTGTGTCATAAAATATCCTCACTTACTTATTTTTGCTCAGTGTAATTCAGTTTTTTGGGGCGACCTTGATTGGGATCACGCCTTGTCTATGAGCGGGATAGAAAAACAATCACGCGCACTTTTACTCTTCAGTAGATATAGGCCAAACCATAACAGCACCAACAGTGTGCTTGCATTGGCCCAATTAAAAACGCCGTGCTCTAAATAGATATGATAAAGCGTTTGTATAAATTGCAAGATAACCATAAGTAACGTCAGCGGTTTTCCCATGCTGACGATGCGGTTTAGCCACGCTCGTTCAGGAGCACGTAAGCTGATAAGCCACATCAGAATGATACTTGGCAACCCCATAATCAACCCCAAATAAAGCATCGAATGGTCTGGGTAAACAATGGTTAAAATCGTCGTGCCATTATCTCGGCTTGCTCCTGCCACCACGAAAACAACCCAAGCTTTTGCCAAAAATAACCAACCAAGCCAGATAAGTTTAGGGGCTTTAAGAAAACCATGTTGGTCGTATCGCTCTAACGCATAACGCATCAATACCTTCGCTCTTTTAAAAAAACGTTTTTACTTTAGCGAATAGATTTCAAATAGCTAGCCAGATCTTTTGCTCTTGACCAGTTTCTAACTTGAATGCACGCAAACGACTCGGAATTGCGGGTAGGCAGGATAATCCTCAAAGATTTTCAATAAACGTTACACAGGTCTACTAAACAGTGGTATGGATGGGAAGTCAGATATCACAACCAAATCAGGTCGCTAGTTTAAAAACTATCGTAATTATTTAGCATGACATTGGTCTTGATACGCCTGTAAGAATTCCGATAGAGGCACAGGTTTTGCGAATAAAAAACCTTGTAAATAGTTAACATTATGATTTTTTAGATATTCAGCTTGCTCAGCCAGCTCAACGCCCTCAGCAACAAGATCAATTGATAAACGCTTAGCAAGTTCAATCGTATTTTCAACCAAGTGTTCAGCAATAGGATCCTTTCCTATGTTTTTAATGAATATTTGATCAATTTTTAAGTAGTCAAGATCGATTTTTTGTAAGTTTATCAGACTGGAATGGCCAGTTCCGAAGTCATCAATCGCTATCTTACAGCCCAAACGTTTTATGTTACTGAAAAGTACATCTGTTGCATCCGAAAACTCAAGAACCTCTCGTTCAGTAAGCTCTAAAACAAGCACTACTTTCTCTGTATCGATATACTCAACAAAAGCCTTACATTGGTTAAAAAGATCTTGACCATTGCAATGTTGAGGCGAAATATTTATCCCTACATGAAACGGATGAGGTAAGGAGTCCTTATAATTATTCAACTGCTTAGCGGTTTCGTTAATGAGCAATTTTGTCATAGGAATAATCAACCCAGACTCTTCAGCTTGAGGAATAAAAAGATCCGGACGAACCACACCTTGAATAGGGTGAACCCACCTTATCAAGATTTCTATACCCATAATTTCATTGGTTGAGGCATTAACAATCGGTTGAGCATAGGGTACAAATTCTTCTTGACGAATTGCACGCTGAAGTTCCGAATCTAACGTTTTTGGGCGGTTAATAAGCCACCAATAACAAATCGAAAATGACACCTGCATAAATACAATCAAGAAAATATAGAACTTTCTCTCATTCCAAAATGCAGACCAGGATGATGGGTAACCAAATCCTGCATAAATTGTAAATGGGAAACGTTCTGATTTAATCTGTTGAATAGCAGTCAGTGCAAGCGTTGGATCAGTTGGATACATTACACCGTCCTCACCTAACCAAAACTCCCCCAACTGTAAAAATAGAGATAAAGCATGAGCAGAAGATTGAAGTAACGCTTGTTGGATGTGTAATCCGTCAATACCGCTAAGTGACACATTATCATTTTCCACATTACGAACGACAATCAGTGGATGCTGCAAGTCTACTTGACTGCCTGACATTAATAAGAGCTCACCTGAGATATAAGTCTGCGGGTTATCAATAAATGATCGTTCTCCCCAAAGAGATGTACAATATATCACTCCATCATGAGCTAAATTTGTCGTTCTTACAAAAGGGCTCGTCGCTACAATTTTTCTTAATTCTACGATAATTTCATCACAACTCTCATTATGACTAACGAGAGAAAGTGTTTTCTTATTCGCTTCTTTTCCGTAATAGAGAATAGAATCAATGTTTGATGCCGCACTTACAGCGTACTCTTTTGATTTTTCTTGTAGGGAACGAAAAAAATAGTAATGAGATAACTGCAAGATAAGAAAGCAGGGGAGCACTGTCAAAAAAATGAAATGAAATGACTTTAGCTGGCCTTTTGCACTCATTATTTGCTCCATATAGTTGGTAGAGTGTTATTTATTAACCTATTAATCACTCCATCCCCACAAATTATTAAAGTTAACATTGTTCACTTATTAATCACCAGCTCCTCAGTTTCACCCTCAAAGATGAAATTAGGACAATCATAAAATGCACTAATTTATTAAAAATAGTGAAAAAGGCAAAGTATCAACACCATATATC
>NZ_NDIM01000233.1:0-33933 GCF_002241375.1 Vibrio sp. V19_P1S1T109
GCCCTTTATTCTCAAGGGGTGAGATTAAGTGAGTGCAACTGGGTTTTTATGGTTGTTTTTTATCTTTCAATGTTTCCAGTTTGGGTTGTTTTGGTTGCAAAGATGTTGATGTATTGGTTTGTTAAATGTTAATTAAAGGTGATTTTATAGTGAAAAATAACATTTTAACCAAACTTGTTGCATATTGATTTTTGTTCTTTCAGGTTGCATTATCCGCCCGTCAAAAATACGTTGCCCCTTCAAAAGTTGAGACTCCTCACTTTTTGGACGAATAAAATGCATTGCATAATATCGATAAAAACATGCTGGTTAGAACGTTGACTCGCAGCATGTGCATTTTTTCGTGAAGCTTTTCGCTTAGGTCAGCGCTATCACTCTATGAGAGGTTCTTGTGACAGACTTAATCAATTTAATGAATGATTTACTTTGGGGATCCATCCTTGTTTATCTTTTAGTCGGTGTTGGTGTGTACTTCACCGTTCGCCTAGGATTCATTCAATTTCGCCATTTCGGCCACATGTTTAGTGTGTTGAAAAACAGCCGCAAAGCAGATAAAGCCGGTATTTCTTCTTTCCAAGCACTTTGTACTAGCCTTGCTGCGCGTGTTGGTACGGGAAACATGGCTGGTGTAGCCGTTGCTTTAACGGCGGGTGGTCCAGGCGCGATTTTCTGGATGTGGTTGATTGCCATGCTTGGTATGGCGACTTCATTTGCTGAAAGCACGTTGGCTCAGCTATACAAAACCCGTGACAAAGATGGTAACTACCGCGGTGGCCCTGCGTACTATATGGAAAAAGGCCTTGGTATGCGTTGGATGGGTGTCCTGTTTTCCATCTTCCTGATTATTGCTTTTGGCCTAGTATTCAATGCCGTTCAAGCTAATTCAATTGCAGGGGCTATGAAAAATGCTTTTGGATTTGATCCGCTGTATGTCGGTATCTTCATCGTTGCAATTTCGGCTTTCGTCATTTTTGGTGGTATCCGTAAAATTGCGCGTACCGCTGAGTTGATTGTACCTTTCATGGCATTAGCTTACTTAGCGATTGCGATGTTTGTCATGGTCACTAATATAGAAAAGCTACCAGCCGTATTAAGCCTTATTTTCAAAAGTGCATTTGGCCTTCAAGAAGCGGCCGCAGGCGGTTTAGGTTACGCGATTGCTCAAGCCATGATTAACGGCATCAAACGCGGTCTGTTTTCCAATGAAGCTGGTATGGGTTCAGCACCTAATGCAGCGGCTTCTGCAACGCCTTATCCGCCGCATCCTGCTTCTCAAGGTTACGTGCAAATGTTGGGTGTTTTTATTGATACGATTGTGATCTGTTCAGCAACCGTCGCCATTATTTTGATGTCGGGTGAATATGTACCGCACGGTGAAATTACCGGTATCGAGCTGACTCAGCGCGCATTAAGCTCACAAGTGGGCAGTTGGGGTGGGATTTTTGTTGCTTTTGCGATTTTCTTCTTCGCCTTTACTTCAATTATTGCCAACTACTCTTATGCCGAAACGAACCTGATTTTCTTAGAGCACAACAATAAGAAAGGGTTAACGTTGTTCCGTATTGTTTTCCTTGCCATGGTGATGTTTGGCTCATTGGCGACCTTGCCTACCGTATGGGCAATGGCGGATGTCTCGATGGGGTTAATGGCGATTGTTAACTTGGTGGCGATCATTCTGCTCTCTGGCATTGTGATTAAGCTCGCGAAAGATTATAACCGTCAGCTAGCCGCAGGTAAGGTTCCCACCTTCGATGCTAATGATTACCCTGAGTTAAAATCTCAGTTGGAAGATGGCATTTGGTACAACAACAAATAGCCTGTTATCGTTACTGACGATTAAATAGATTGAAAAAGCCATGCAGACACCGCATGGCTTTTTTTGTACTCTGTGAGCCATAAAATAAGAATAGAAAGGAAGGAAAATTATGCTCATTGTTGTTTCCCCAGCCAAGACGTTAGATTACGAATCCCCGTTGGTGACAAGCAAATATACTCAGCCGGAGCTTATTGACCATTCAGCTCAGTTGATCGATGTTTGCCGTCAATTGACTCCTGCCGACATCTCAGCGTTGATGAAAGTGAGCGATAAAATCGCTGGGCTCAACGTGGCTCGCTTTGAGCAGTGGAGCCCAACCTTCACGTTGGATAATGCACGTCCCGCCATTTTGGCGTTTAAAGGGGATGTTTATACAGGATTTGAAGCAGAAACATTATCGGATGCCGGATTTGAATATGCCCAACAGCATTTAAGAATGCTCTCTGGCTTGTATGGTGTATTGAAACCACTGGATCTGATGCAACCGTACCGTTTGGAGATGGGCACGAGATTGGGTAACCCGAGGGGGACTAACCTGTACCAGTTTTGGGGAGATATCATTACCGATAAACTCAATCAAGCTCTGAAAGAGCAAGACGATGATGTGTTGATTAATCTCGCTTCCAACGAGTATTTTAAAGCGGTTAATCCGAAAAAGCTTAAGGGGAGCATCATTACTCCGGTATTTAAGGATTGTAAGAAAGGGCAATACAAAGTCATTAGCTTCTATGCTAAGAAGGCTCGTGGCATGATGGCGCGCTACATTATCGATAAACAAATCTCTTCTGTAGAGCAATTGGCTCAGTTTGACAGTGCTGGCTACTATTTTGTAGAACAGGAGTCATCAGCAACTGAGTTGGTCTTTAAACGCGAAGAGCAGTGATGTAAGAGAGGCGGTTATGTGGCAATGGTTGAAAAAGCAGGTTGCGCGTTATGATCGTTGGTGTGAGAACATGGGTTTAACACCAGATAAAAAACGTAGCTGTGTTCCTTATCGTCAAGATCCTGTTCAGAGTAAAGAACGTGAGCGAGAATAAGAAGCTGCGTTTATTTGATACGCATTGCCATCTCGATTTTTCTATCTTTGAGCGTGAGTTTGAACACCATTTACATTTAGCTCGCCAGCAGGGGGTTGAGAAAATAATGATTCCCGCCGTTGGTCCAAGTAACTGGCAACGAGTGGCCGAGCTTGCTAACGGTTATCCTGAACTCTATTTTGCTCTCGGGTTCCATCCCTGTTTTTTATCAACCTCTTCCCCTGCGGATATCGACGAGCTTGAGCAAAAGCTACTTCAAAAACCAGCTCAATGCGTGGCTCTGGGGGAGTGTGGCTTAGATTTTGCGACTGATATTGCTCCCGCTTTGCAAGAAACAATGTTTGAAATGCAACTAGAGCTTGCGAAACGAGCCAGACTTCCATTGATATTACACAGCCGCAAAGCGCACAACCGCCTTATACAACTGTTAAAAAAACATCAATTTAGACAAGGTGGAGTGCTGCATGCTTTTTCTGGCAGCGTTCAACAGGCAAACCAGTTTATTGAACTGGGTTTTAAGATTGGCGTGGGTGGTGTTATTACCTATCCAAGAGCCAACAAAACCCGTCTTACTATCGCGGCACTCCCCATCGAAAGTTTAGTGCTAGAAACGGATGCTCCTGATATGCCACTCAATGGTTTTCAAGGGCAAGCGAATCACCCACAAAAACTGCCGATTATCCTGCAAACGCTTGCGTTGCTGAAGAACCAATCAGAGCAAACGGTTGCTGATGTTTTGTGGAAAAACAGCCATTCTCTGTTCTTTCCGGTGTGAATAAATTCGAAATGAAATGTAGGTTTAATGATTCTAGTGTCAGTAAACATTGAACGTGCTCACATAAATGAGTGAATGGGCAGTGAATCTTATAAGAAAGTGTGAGGCTGGCATTACTTTATCTTGGTGGTGATGAGTATAATCACCCCGCTTCATGAGCTCCATTTTATAACACGCCAACAATAACCTAATAAGGAAATCATAAACTATGAGCCTGTTTATGAGCCTAGTCGGTATGGCAGTTCTGCTAGGACTTGCAGTTCTACTGTCTGATAACCGCAAAGCTATCAATCTAAGAACAGTGGGTGGCGCTTTTGCTATCCAATTTATTATCGGTGGTTTCGTTCTTTACGTACCATGGGGTCGTGATCTCCTTGCAGGTTTCTCTGCGGGTGTTCAAAACGTCATCGACTTCGGTAAAGACGGTACTGGTTTTCTATTCGGCAGCCTAGTTAACTTTTCAGTTGACGGTATTGGCTTCATCTTTGCTTTCCAAGTTCTGCCTACTCTAATCTTCTTCTCGGCACTTATCTCTGTGCTTTACTACATTGGCGTTATGCAATGGGTAATTAAGATTCTAGGTGGTGGTTTACAAAAAGCACTCGGTACCTCTCGTGCGGAATCGATGTCTGCTGCAGCCAACATTTTCGTAGGTCAAACAGAAGCGCCACTCGTGGTTCGTCCGTTTGTACCTAAAATGACTCAATCTGAGCTGTTTGCAGTAATGTGTGGTGGTTTGGCTTCAGTTGCGGGTGGTGTACTTGCTGGTTACGCATCGATGGGTGTGCCGCTAGAGTACCTTGTTGCGGCCTCTTTCATGGCAGCACCGGGTGGTCTACTGTTTGCAAAAATCATCAAACCAGAAACCGATACTCCAGATGAAGAACTGGGTAGCGATATGGATGGCAATGATAAACCTGCCAACGTAATCGATGCTGCTGCAGGTGGTGCTTCTGTTGGTCTGCAACTTGCGTTAAACGTAGGTGCAATGCTACTTGCCTTCGTTGGTCTAATCGCCTTAGTTAACGGTATGCTTGGTGGTGTGGGTGGTTGGTTCGGTATGCCTGAACTGACTCTAGAACTACTGCTTGGTTGGCTTTTCTCTCCATTAGCATTCCTGATTGGTGTGCCATGGGAAGAAGCAACGCTAGCGGGCTCTTTCATCGGTCAAAAACTGGTTGTAAACGAATTTGTTGCTTATCTAAACTTCGTACCTTACGTGGGTGAGAACGCACAGATCGTTGCTGCTACTGGTGCGGTGATGTCTGAGAAAACTCAAGCTATCATCTCATTTGCACTGTGTGGCTTCGCCAACCTTTCTTCTGTTGCGATTCTACTTGGTGGTTTAGGTGGTCTTGCTCCTAACCGTCGTCACGATATCGCGAAGATGGGTGTAAAAGCCGTTTGTGCTGGTACACTGTCTAACTTAATGGCAGCAACTATTGCTGGCTTCTTCCTTTCTTTCTAATTAAACAAGAGAAAGAGATATAGACGCCGTTTAACATCGCCCCGTAGCAAGAGATTGCTGCGGGGCTTTTTTGTTTTGGCGAAAGGAATACTTTGATTCACTCTTTAGTCGGGTGGTCAGTGTGTATCACCTCAAGCTCTCTTTTATAAGTTAGCTTTTAATGGATAGATCAGAGTTTATCGGTAAACGAGATTATCGTTGACGCTGATCTTTTTTGAGATACAAACCGTTTGCTCTATGAATGACGCTACAGTTTTGTAGTGAAAATCTATACTGTATCAGTGAGATTCATTTTCAATAGAAGAGTGAAGATATCAGCTAGCGCCAATCAATACATGGAGTATGATTTGACGCAAAGGCAGCCCGTTTTATCATGTCGTGTTGCTTTGATATAAATTAGATACGGGTATAAGTTACACACGGATATACGTTAGACACGGCGATGAGTGCAAATAAGCGGCATATCATGGTTGTGCCATAGGCCAAATTGGTACTGTGCGGTGACAGGGATAGCAATTGAAATGCAAGTGCATTTCGAGTCTTCAAGGAACCAAGTCCGTTCATTTGTGGCTAGCAAGCCATCTCGCTCTTAACACTGAGCGTGGTTTACTAGTGAACTATTTGAATATATTGATCGGAGATAGAAATGAGCGATTTAAAAGCAGCCGCACTACGTGCACTGAAATTGATGGATTTGACTACGCTAAACGATGATGACACGGATGCGAAAGTGATTGCCCTTTGTCATGATGCCAAAACGGCTGTAGGTAATACCGCTGCAATTTGTATTTACCCTCGCTTTATTCCTATTGCGAAGAAGACACTTCGTGAGCAAGGCACGCCAGAGATTCGTATCGCAACCGTTACCAACTTCCCACACGGTAATGATGATATTGAGATTGCCGTTGCGGAAACTAAAGCCGCTGTTGCGTACGGTGCTGATGAAGTCGACGTTGTGTTCCCTTACCGCGCATTAATCGCCGGTAATGAGCAAGTCGGTTTTGATCTTGTTAAGCAATGTAAAGCCGCGTGTGGTGACATTCTGCTTAAAGTGATCATCGAAACTGGTGAGCTAAAAGAAGAAGCATTAATCAAAAAAGCGTCTCAAATCTGTATTGAAGCGGGCGCTGATTTCATCAAAACCTCTACGGGTAAAGTCCCTGTGAATGCAACACCAGAATACGCACGCATGATGCTAGAAGTGATTCGCGATATGGGCGTTGCCAAAACTGTAGGCTTTAAACCTGCGGGCGGTGTACGCACAGCGCAAGATGCTGCATTGTATCTCGCGATGGCTGATGAGCTACTTGGCGCAGATTGGGCCGACAGCATGCACTACCGTTTTGGGGCTTCAAGCCTGCTAACCAATCTTTTGAATACATTAGAAGTAACAGACCAAAAAGCCGATCCAGCTGCGTATTAATTATGCGCTGAAGTAGGACTGATAATAATAAGTCTGACTCGTGGAGCTGAGCCATCAGCTCCCGATTACCTCTTTACCTTACTGACCAAAGCATCATGCTTGGGAGGCAACTAATGTATTCAACTCAAACTTTTTTACCTCAAGAAATCATTCGCAAAAAGCGTGACGGTGAGATCCTCACCACCGAAGAAATTAACTTTTTTATTCAAGGTGTGGCGAATAATACCGTCTCCGAAGGCCAAATTGCGGCCTTTGCCATGACGATTTTCTTCAATGAAATGACTATGCCAGAGCGCATTGCACTGACGTGCGCTATGCGTGATTCTGGGATGGTGATCAACTGGGATGCGATGAACTTCGGTGGTCCTATCGTTGATAAACACTCAACTGGCGGCGTGGGCGATGTTACTTCGCTGATGCTTGGCCCCATGGTCGCAGCCTGCGGTGGTTTTGTTCCTATGATTTCAGGGCGCGGCCTTGGTCATACGGGCGGCACGCTGGATAAATTGGAGTCGATTCCCGGTTATAACATCACGCCAAGTAATGACGTATTTGGTCAAGTAACCAAAGAAGCGGGCGTTGCTATCATCGGCCAAACGGGTGATCTCGCGCCAGCGGATAAACGCGTATACGCCACACGTGACATTACCGCAACGGTCGACAATATTTCACTCATCACCGCCTCGATTCTTTCTAAAAAATTAGCCGCTGGGTTAGATTCCTTGGTGATGGATGTCAAAGTCGGTTCTGGCGCATTTATGCCGACTTACGAAGCTTCTGAAGAGTTGGCTAAATCTATCGTCGCAGTGGCTAACGGCGCAGGTACGAAAACCACGGCTATTTTGACGGATATGAACCAAGTGCTGGCCTCTTCGGCAGGTAATGCCCTTGAAGTGCGTGAAGCGGTACGCTTTTTAACTGGTGAATATCGCAACCCTCGCTTACTGGAAATTACCTTGGCCTCTTGCGTTGAGATGTTGTTGTTAGGCAATTTAGCAAAAGACAGCAATGATGCTCGTGCGAAACTGATGTCCGTTCTTAATAACGGAAAAGCGGCTGAATGCTTTGGCAAAATGGTCAAAGGGTTAGGCGGCCCCGCTGATTTTGTTGAAAATTACGATCACTATCTTGAAAAAACCGAGCTGGTTAAGCCCGTTTACGCTCTAGAAAGTGGCGTCGTATCGGCAATGGATACTCGCGCGATTGGCATGGCCGTGGTGGAGATGGGCGGTGGACGCCGCGTCGCAACTGACACCATTGATTACGCGGTTGGGTTTGACCAATTTATTCGCCTAGGTGACGTTGCCGATAGCAGCAAGCCGTTGGCGGTGATCCATGCGCGTAATGAAGCGCAATGGCAACAAGCGGCCAAAGCATTACAAAGCGCCATTCAAATTGGCGGAGAATACACACCAACACCCGATGTCTACGGCCAAATTCGCGCAGAAGACGTATAAAAATATCGGTTGGAGAGAGCAATGAAAAGAGCATTTATTTTAGTATTAGATTCATTTGGTATCGGCGAAACCGCTGATGCACCACAATTTGGTGATGTTGGCGCTGACACTTTGGGCCACATCGCAGACCAATGTGCTAAAGGCGAAGCGAATAACGCGGATCGCCAGGGCCCATTGACGCTGCCAAACTTATCGAAACTGGGGCTTGCCATGGCGCATAAAGAGTCAACGGGGCGTTTTGCTCCGGGGCTTGATGCCAACGCTGATATTATCGGTGCGTACGGCCACGCCGCTGAGCTTTCATCAGGTAAAGATACTCCTTCGGGTCACTGGGAAATTGCTGGTGTTCCTGTACTGTTTGAATGGGGTTATTTCAGCGATAAGCAAAATAGTTTCCCGAAAGAGCTGACAGATCGCATTATTGAACGCGCAGGTTTGGATGGTTTTCTTGGTAACTGCCATGCATCAGGCACTCAGGTTTTAGATGATTTGGGTGAAGAGCACATGAAAACGGGTAAACCGATTTTCTATACCTCAGCTGATTCAGTGTTCCAAATTGCTTGTCATGAAGAGACGTTTGGCCTTGATCGTTTGTTAGAACTTTGCCAGATCGCACGTGAAGAATTGGCGGATTACAACATTGGCCGCGTGATTGCGCGCCCGTTCATTGGCCCGAAAGCGGGAGAATTTGCTCGTACTGGCAACCGTCGCGATTTATCCGTTGAGCCGCCAGCGGCGACCGTGCTGCAAAAATTGGTTGATGAGAAGCAAGGTAACGTGGTTTCTATTGGTAAAATTGCTGATATTTACGCCTACTGCGGCATCACTCATAAAATCAAAGCGACAGGCATCCCGGCTTTATTTGATGCAACACTAGAACAAATCAAACAAGCGAAAGATAACACTATCGTCTTCACTAACTTCGTTGATTTTGATTCTGCTTATGGTCATCGCCGTGATGTAGCGGGCTACGCTGTGGCACTGGAGTACTTTGACAAGCGTCTGCCACAAGTGCTTGAGTTAATGGAAGAGGACGATGTGCTTATTCTTACGGCGGATCATGGTTGCGATCCAACTTGGCCGGGCACGGATCATACGCGTGAGCACATTCCAGTGTTAGTTTATGGTCACAAAGTGGCACCCGGTTCGTTGGGCCGTCGCGAGACGTTTGCTGATATTGGCCAGTCACTGGCGCAGTATTTCGGTACGTCTGCGATGGATTACGGCACCAATTTCTTACAGTAAGCGTAGCGATTCATTTTTTGAGGATGAATAGAGAGATCACTCTCTATTCTTTGGTCAATTTAGATAAAGGATACTTTTAATGGCAACTCCACATATTAATGCTGAAATGGGCGCATTTGCAGACGTCGTTTTAATGCCGGGTGACCCGCTTCGTGCCAAATACATCGCAGAAACTTTCCTGGATGATGTGGTACAAGTGTGTGATGTGCGTAACATGTTTGGTTATACCGGCACGTACAAAGGTCGCAAAATTTCGGTAATGGGCCACGGCATGGGGATTCCTTCATGCTCAATTTATGTGACGGAACTTATCAAAGACTTTGGCGTGAAAAAAGTGATCCGTGTTGGAAGTTGTGGTGCGGTCAGCAACGATATCAAAGTGCGTGATGTTGTGATTGGCATGGGTGCTTGTACTGATTCCAAAGTTAACCGCATCCGTTTTAAAGACCATGATTTTGCTGCGATTGCCGATTACAAAATGGTTAAAGCCGCAGAAGAAGCGGCTACGGCGCGTGGTATTAACGTGAAAGTGGGTAACTTGTTCTCCGCAGAGCTTTTCTACACGCCAGATCCAGAGATGTTCGATGTGATGGATAAATACGGCATTGTTGGTGTAGAAATGGAAGCGGCAGGAATCTACGGCGTAGCGGCGGAATATGGCGCAAAAGCACTGACGATTTGCACTGTCTCTGATCACATCAAAACTGGCGAGCAAACGACTTCAGAAGAGCGTCAAAACACTTTCAATGAAATGATTGAAATTGCGTTAGATTCAGTATTGATTGGCGACGCTCAATAATATTCTTTTATAAAAAACCTCAGTGTCGCAACTGAGGTTTTTTTATTTACAAAGCCTGCTAAGTCATATCATCCACATTCTGTAGCAGCAGGTTCTCACCACCACTCTTCGGTTTTCGACGCAGTAGTAGCAGTGTGAGCAATACACCGCTGACAAAGCTGGTCAACAGCATGAGATACATGTAGCGATCACTTTTACGATAGTGGTGATCTGAAATCGCGGTGACGCGGCCAGTTTCAAAAGTAATGCGGATAAAACCAATAATACTGCTTTCATGATAGACAGGCTCAACCAGTTGCTGACGGCCAATGCTGGCCGTGCGCAGTGGTGTATCCAATCCTAATACTTCGCGTACGCTTAACGCGTTATCGCTGGCGGCTAATTTGACCCCTTCGGAATCATAAATGGTAGCATCAAACACCAGTTTGTCTTGAGCTAACTGGTTGGTAAGGGCTAGCAGGCGCTCTTGATCTTGCTCTGATATCATGCTGCCCGCAGATAATGATGCCTGTGAAATCAAAACCTTAGTTAATGTTTCTAGTTGGTTGGCCTGAATTCGTTCGTTACCTTTACTGATCACAACGCTGTTTTTTACGGTAAAGAAGAACATGCCAGCTAATAAAATGACGGTAAGCACACGAATTGCGACGCGAAATGAAAATAAAGAGCCGTCCATAACCCACCTGATTGGATAAATAAAAACTTTACTCATATTGAGACTTGCGTTTTTAAATTGCAATAGGGTAACGTCAGGGGCATACACCCATTTATTGATACTCGAGCATTGAATCGAGTTGCTCCCATTTTGCTTGTGGTGCGTTTAAGCAGGCTGAAGGAAAAGGATTGATTAAGGAATGATAAACATGGATGCCCTCAAAACATTGCCGATCAAAAGGCACACAACGCTGCTCAACCGCTTGCCTGAAACTCGTTTCTCTTCACAATTTGACAAAGCAAAAGCAAGTTGGATTGTTTTTGCACCTTATCTCTCCACTCAACATTTTGATGATATTGACTTTTTTACCGGTTACTACAACGCTGTCCTCGATATGTGGAAAGTGGGGCATTATGAAGTGGCGCTGATGTCAGGTGAGCTGACGACAGAGCACGAGAAAATTTTACAAGGGCTCGAAATTGATTATGCCCGTTTGTGTGAAGTACCAGACCTTTCTAAACCGGGTTTGATTGTGATGGATATGGACTCCACGGCGATTCAAATTGAATGCATTGATGAGATAGCTAAGTTAGCGGGTGTCGGAGAGGAGGTAGCCGAAGTCACTGAGCGAGCGATGCAAGGTGAATTGGATTTTGAGCAAAGCTTGCGTCAGCGGGTTGGAAAGCTTGCTGGTGCCGATGAGTCGATTCTTGAAGCGGTTCGCTCTACATTACCCATGATGCCCGATTTACGTGAACTGGTGGCGACACTGCATGCATTGGGGTGGAAAACGGCGATTGCATCCGGTGGCTTTACCTATTTTTCAGATTATTTAAAAAGCGAACTGCAACTTGATCATGCGCAATCCAATACGCTGGAAATTGTTGATGGCAAGCTTACTGGTCAAGTGCTAGGTGATGTCGTTTCGGCACAAACCAAAGCCGATATTTTGGTTGAGTTAGCACAACGTTATGAGATTGAATTGCACAATACTGTCGCGGTTGGCGATGGGGCGAATGATTTAGTTATGATGGCTGCAGCGGGGTTAGGCGTTGCTTATCATGCTAAACCTAAAGTTGAAGAAAAAGCACAAGCGGCGGTCCGTTTTGCAGGCCTTGGTGGCGTGCTCTGTATTCTTTCTGCCTCATTGGTGAAGCAGCAAAAACTCAGTTGGAAAGTGAAGCCTTAAGTATAAAGCTCAACCGCAAGAGATAAGAGAGTGAGCGATGCCCACTCTCTCTTTTACCCACTCTCTTTTACAAAAGTCAGTCGCTTTTACAAGGTCAGCTCTAAGCGAATCAATACTTCTTCTGTAATATCGATCACCTCTCCATAACCAATGATCGAGGTGATCTCTTTTTCTAGCGTACGAGCGTGATGAAGACTAATTTGTGCCAACTCATTGAGATCACTGCGCAGCAGCGTAGTGATTGGGTCAAAGACGGGTGCACTGCAAATCCTCAAGATGTAAATTTCACCCATGTGCTGCGCTTTTTGAATGAAATCAATACGCTCTTTAGTGTTTTCAAAATCACTTAATAATTTCGATTGGATTGATTGAATACGCGTGCCAAATTTGATTGCCGCAATATAAACGTCGTGATATTGCGGTATCGCTCCTTCAATGCGCCGCATCGGTTTAGCCAGTAGCGTATTGGTGTGACCTTTGAATATTGGCTCTAACGTGATGCGATTTTCTTGGCCTAATTTAGCCAGTAACACAAGATGAGGCGGCAAGGGGTAATTTACGCCAATCACTTTAGGGCGTAAATTTGCACCGTGTTTATCAACGAAAATCGGCGAACTTATCATCTTATCAAGCAAGATGTTGTGCAACCCTTCCAGCAAGTTATGACTTGGTAGCACTTCTTCTTTCTGTAACAACTTATCTTGATTGTTTTCAATAATGCTATTGAAAAAAGCGATTGTTTTGATGGTATGTATATTTTCTTCTATCACCAATTGTAGACGCCGACCTTCGGGCCCAATACGAATGACATTATAGGGAAGGCTATGCAGTGGCAGCTTTTTGTCGTAAAGCTGTAATTCGTGGTAATTGATGGTGACGTTATCGCCTGCTTTCACGGGCAGTGGTGTATCCACAATAATACTTAAACCACGTTTAGATAAATCAACCGTATGGCCAGTTGCATTTACCCCAGATCCTGAAGTGATAGTCAGCGGTGTCTTGAATTGGTAACGAGGCTCTTTTCTACGCGAGCGAGCATCAAAATAAATGCCTGTAGGTTGGCCAATGATCTGCCTTGGATGACGAAATTTATTGAGTTCGCTATTGGGTAAATTGGGTTTGTCAGTCAATAGGTAATCTTTTGCCGAATCCTCATCGCCAATTTCTTGTAAAACGCCACAGTGCGTTAAGTGGCTTGAGCGATCTGACAATTCATGGGCATGAACCGCAAGTTCTTGACGCTCTTCATCCGAGAGTTCAAAGACAAATAAGCGAAACGCTTTCCAACTTTGTCGACGAGCGCCAACATGCCAAAACATTTTTCTTTGTTCACGGTTAGCCTCTGGCATCATCATTGAAAAAAAGAGCGTTTTTTCCTGATGTTCATGCTTGAAAGCATAAAGCACATTATTGCTACCCCGCATGCCCGGCTTGGTCAACTGTTCCATCCGCTCTTTATTGAATAACGAACCGAGTGCTTGTTGATTACGCTCGTCGTGCCAGTATTGCCAGATCGGTTGGTTATTTTCAGTCAGCAGCACTAACTTCAACTCACTGCCACTAAAAAACACTGGTAAGTTACAGGTGTGTTTTAAATAGGTGTGCTCGTAACCACGGGTTCGAGCTCGGATGAGTTTATCTTGGTTATCGTGGCGTGCTTTTTGAGTGTTATTTTGCAGCGATTCAGTAATCACTTTTTCGATGATGTTAGTGTCGGAAAGTTTTAGTGTACGCAGAAATTTCACGGCATCGTTATCGTAAGACTCATCAATACCTAAAATACGATATTCAATGGCGTGGTGCAGTCCAACCACTTCTGACGTTTTGTTGAGTTCGGAAAAATAGACTTTGATCACCTCACCGAGCTTGTAGTTAAAAGCGGCGGGAACTTTAAATTTTGCACCCGAAACGGATAGATCAACACTGAGGCCATTGACCAGCTGTTTACTAGGTAGGTGAATCTCAACTTGTGAGGTGACTTTTAAGCGATTTTCTTGACGCTTGAGATCATAACCAAGCTTAATTGGCTCAGCCTCAAAAAACGTACTGCCACCACCGTCTTTTTGTGGGTTTTGGGCACCACGTTGTTGCATCACACGGAAGTTGTTTGGCGTATTGTTTAATGCTTCCCATACACCTTCCGTGTACGCACCAAATTTTTTGACCCCTTTGTGATAGGCGTTAAAGGCCACATCGTCGAACCAATGTTTGCGGCCATCTAATTCATATTCTCGGCATTCCCCTTGTACCCGACCTCGCAAGTCAATACTTTTAACACAAGGAGCCATGATGCGATTGAGCTCCATTTTGACCAGTAATTTTGCCGACGGTGATTCATCTTCTGTCATTTGTGAAAGAAGGTATTCAAAATCAGGTAAACGGTAAGCTGGGATCAAACGCTCTGCGATTGATAGAATTTCAGATTGCTGCATACTTTTCTGTTAGAGTGTCCGTCTCAAAGATTAATCGGCATCGTTATCATAATCTTTAGTTATCTGTTGCGAAGGTTCAACCTTTATTTAAACGTAAATCAACCTATATCACTTCATGATTACTTAACAGTTTAATCTTTAAGCTTGAAAAGTATAGGTTACCAACAAGAAACAGGAATTGTTGAGGAAGCATGGCAAAAGCAAAACGCGCTTATGTATGTAATGATTGCGGCGCAGATTTTCCGCGTTGGCAAGGTCAATGTAGTGCTTGTGGTGCATGGAATACTATCACCGAAGTACGCTTGGCAGCATCGCCGCAGGTTGCACGTAATGAGCGACTAGGTGGTTACGCTGGGGCGGTAACGGAATCACAAGTCCAAGTACTGTCGGATATTAATCTGCAGGAAGTCCCACGGTTTTCTAGCGGCTTTAAAGAGTTGGACCGTGTATTGGGTGGTGGTGTCGTACCCGGCGCGGCGATTTTAATCGGTGGTAACCCTGGCGCTGGGAAATCGACTTTATTGCTGCAAACCATGTGTCAGCTCGCGGCGTCAATGCCTGCTTTGTATGTCACGGGTGAAGAATCGCTTCAGCAAGTCGCGATGCGAGCCTCTCGTCTTGGTTTACCTAAAGATAAGCTTAAAATGCTGTCGGAAACCAATGTAGATCGAATTTGCCAAATCGCTGAAAAAGAGCAGCCCCGCATCATGGTCATAGACTCAATTCAAGTGATGCATGTGGCTGACGTCCAATCCTCTCCCGGTACGGTGGCACAAGTGCGCGAGTCTGCGACAACGCTCACACGCTATGCTAAGCAAAACAACGTTGCCGTATTTTTAGTCGGACACGTTACTAAAGACGGTTCTTTGGCTGGTCCAAAAGTGCTAGAGCATATTATTGACTGCTCGGTATTGCTCGACGGAGGGACTGATAGTCGTTTTCGTACATTGCGCAGTCACAAGAACCGATTTGGTGCGGTCAATGAACTCGGCGTTTTTGCCATGACGGGACAGGGCTTGCGTGAAGTGAGTAATCCTTCTGCCATTTTCCTTTCGCGAGGCGAAGAAGATACTTCGGGCAGTTCGGTGATGGTCGTATGGGAAGGAACGCGTCCACTGCTAGTGGAGATCCAAGCACTGGTTGACTATTCACAATTAGCAAACCCAAGGCGAGTCGCCGTTGGGCTTGAGCAAAATCGCTTATCTTTATTATTGGCTGTGCTTCACAAGCACGGTGGCTTACAAATGTCCGATCAAGATGTGTTTGTTAATGTGGTTGGTGGCGTTAAAGTGACGGAAACAAGCGCCGACTTAGCACTTCTCATGGCACTGCTTTCAAGCTTCAGAGATAAACCACTTGCTAAAGATGTTGTCGTGTTTGGCGAAGTCGGTTTGGCCGGAGAAATTCGCCCAGTACCTAGTGGTCAAGAGCGATTAAATGAAGCATTTAAACATGGTTTTAAGAAAGCAATTATTCCGATGGCGAATATGCCTAAAGGTGGAATACCGGGCATGCAATTGCACGGTGTGAAGAAATTATCTGAAGCAATTGAAGCATTTGATGAGTTATAAATCTTAATTAAACTCGCCTCTTTTACGGTTATGACCTATATTTCACCGACAGTTCGTAACCGTACTATATTTTTTTTCAAGCAAGCGTATGCAAGGGTATCAGTCTTGACAGATTGTGATATACTCTGCGCGCACTTTATACCTTATTAACAGAGTAAGACAATGGCAGATTTATCAAAATACAGAAACATTGGTATTTTCGCGCACGTTGATGCCGGTAAAACCACTACCACTGAGCGTATTCTTAAGCTTACTGGTAAAATCCACCGTACAGGTGAAGTACACGATGGCGCTTCTACCATGGATTTCATGGATCAAGAAGCTGAACGCGGTATCACAATTCAATCAGCAGCGACGACTTGTTTCTGGAAAGATCACCGTTTTAACGTTATCGATACTCCTGGGCACGTTGACTTCACAGTTGAAGTTTACCGTTCTCTGAAAGTTCTTGATGGCGGTGTTGGTGTATTCTGTGGTTCTGGCGGTGTTGAACCTCAGTCAGAAACTAACTGGCGTTACGCGAACGATTCAGAAGTAGCTCGTCTGATCTTCGTAAACAAACTAGACCGTATGGGTGCAGACTTCTTCCGCGTTGTAGGACAAGTGAAGAAAGTTCTTGGCGCAAACCCACTTGTTATGACTCTTCCAATTGGTCGTGAAGACGAATTCGTTGGCGTTGTTGACGTATTAAACCGTCAAGCTTACGTTTGGGATGATTCAGGTCAGCCAGAAAACTACGAAATCAAAGAAATTCCAGCAGACATGGTAGAGCAAGTTGAAGAATACCGTGAAATGCTAATCGAAACTGCAGTAGAGCAAGACGACGAGCTAATGATGGCTTATATGGAAGGCGAAGAGCCAACTATTGAGCAACTAAAAGCTTGTATCCGTAAAGGTACTCGTGAATTAGCGTTCTTCCCTACATTCTGTGGTTCAGCATTCAAAAACAAAGGCATGCAACTTCTACTAGATGCCGTTGTTGATTATCTTCCAGCTCCAGCTGAAGTTGTACCTCAAGATCTGACTGATCCTGAAACAGGTGAGCCTACTGGTAAAGTTGCAACAGTTTCTGTTGACGAACCATTCCGCGCACTTGCATTCAAGATCATGGATGACCGTTTTGGTGCCCTAACGTTTATCCGTATTTATTCTGGTAAACTTAAGAAAGGTGACACCATTCTTAACAGTGCTACTGGTAAGACTGAGCGTATTGGCCGTATGGTTGAGATGCACGCGAACGATCGTAACGAACTTGATTCCGCTCAAGCGGGTGATATCATCGCTATCGTTGGTATGAAAAACGTGAAAACTGGTCACACTCTATGTGATCCTAAACACGAATGTACTCTTGAGCCAATGATTTTCCCAACGCCTGTAATCTCTATCGCTGTTGCTCCTAAAGACAAAGGCGGTTCTGAGAAGCTAGGTATTGCGCTAGGTAAAATGGTTTCAGAAGATCCATCATTCCAAGTTGAGTCTGATGAAGAAACTGGCGAAACCATCCTAAAAGGTATGGGTGAACTTCACCTAGATATCAAAGTTGATATCCTTAAGCGTACACACGGCATTGATCTTATCGTTGGTGCTCCTCAAGTTGCTTACCGTGAAACTATCACTAAAGCAATTGAAGACAGCTATACGCACAAGAAACAGTCTGGTGGTTCTGGTCAGTTCGGTAAGATCGACTACCGTATCAAACCAGGTGAGCCAAATTCAGGTTTCACGTTCAAATCAGTAGTTGTTGGTGGTAACGTACCTAAAGAATTCTGGCCTGCGGTAGAGAAAGGCTTTAAGTCTATGATGGACCAAGGTGTTCTTGCTGGGTTCCCTGTACTAGACGTTGAAGTTGAACTGTTCGACGGTGGCTTCCACGCAGTTGACTCATCTGCAATCGCATTTGAAATCGCAGCGAAAGGTGCATTCCGTCAATCTATGCCTAAAGCTGGCGCTCAACTTCTAGAGCCAATTATGCACGTTGACGTGTTTACTCCAGAAGATCACGTTGGTGATGTTATCGGTGACCTTAACCGTCGTCGTGGCATGATTAAAGATCAAGAAGCTGGCGTAACAGGTGTACGTATTAAAGCGAACGTTCCTCTATCTGAAATGTTTGGTTATATCGGTCACCTACGTACAATGACATCTGGTCGTGGTCAGTTCTCTATGGAGTTCTCACACTACGCTGCATGTCCTGCAAACGTTGCAGAGCAAGTTATTGCTGACGTTAAAGCACGTAAAGAAGCAGATAAGAAGTAATTCTTAAAAGCTAAGCTGAACGTAAAAAGCCCCACCAGTGAAAGCTGGTGGGGCTTTTTTATGTAACAACGAAATAGAAAAGGGCATAAAAACCGATAAAAGCAGAACCGATAAAAGTGGAAACTGCCGGGCGAAGGGAGTTTGTGCCACGTAATTCATATCACTTAGTTAGCCCTTAAGGTTGATATAGATTTCTTCAACTTTAATACGTGCCCATTCAGTTTTACGTAAAAACTTCAAGCTTGATTTAATACTCGGATCCTTTTTAAAGCAGTTAATATTGACCATGTAGCTGAGCTCTTCCCAGCCATAGTATTCAACGAGATCCGTGAGTAGTTTTTCTAAAGTGACCCCATGCAGCGGGTTATTATCTTGTGTCATGATTCAATTATTCAATAGCGTTATTTAAGCTAAGTATAGCAGGCACAGGAGTTAAATTAGGACAAAATATTAGGCAATATAGGAGGTTGTTAGTGTGAAAACTTGGTGTATTGGCAGGTTAGAGGCTAAGTCCAACCTGCTCCATTAGAATGGATTACTCTTCCCAAACAACCAGTTGTCCTTTTGGCCAATTGTGCCCCATTTCATGATATTTCTGTTCTAATACATGCCGCTTGATTTTTAAGGTAGGAGTGAGGACACCATTTTCGATTGACCATGGCTCCTTTATCATTAGCACGCCTTTGATTTGCTCATGCGATTCCAATTCCTCATTCATCCGCTTAATGACTTTTTGAGTAGTACGCTCATAACGAACGCGATCAAAATGAGGGAAATTATGTGGAACAACTAGCAAAATAGGGGCGGGAAGCCCTAAGCCAATCAGACACATCATCTCGACTCGAGTGTATTCGAACAGTTTATTTTCGATAGGTACGGGAGCCACAAACTTGCCTTTGGCTGTTTTAAAGGTATCCTTTTTGCGCCCTTGAATGGTGAGATAACCTTCAGCATCAATAAAACCGATATCGCCAGTATGTAGCCATCCTTCTTTATCAAATGACTCTTGAGTTGCAATGTCATTTTTATAATAGCCAGAAAATAGTCCTTGGCCACGCACCATAATCTCATGATCATTATTAGCGATTTTAAGTTCGATTCCTAGGCCAGCTCGTCCAACCGACCCCAATTTGTCGGCTCTAAACGGGTAGTTCAGGGTGCTATAAGCAAAAGATTCTGTCATGCCCCAAGCTTCGGTAATGTTCAGCCCAATTTGGTGATACCACTCTAATAACGCCGGTGATACGGGAGCCGAGCCACAACCAAGCACACGTGCTTGATCAAGCCCTAAGCCGTCAGCAAGTTTCTTCTTAATCAGCGTGCTTACAAAAGGGATCTTTAGCAGAAAATTGAGCTTTTTCTGCGGTAATTTGTCTTGAATGCGTTGCTGAAATAGAGTCCATAACCTTGGTACTGAGATAAAGAGCGTCGGGCGCTGCATTTTGACATCGTCAATAAAGGTGTCTAATGATTCAGGGAAAGCCGTTTGTACCCCACCCATGATGGAAGAGCCAAAAATATAAACACGTTCAGTAATATGAGCTAAAGGGAGGTAGGAAAATAAACGGTCGTTTTCTTGAATGCCAATGTGGTTTATAAGCTGTTGAGCTGACCAGCTAAATGCACCGTAGGTCAGCATAGCCCCTTTCGGCAAGCCCGACGTGCCCGATGTATAGACTAAAGACATCAACTTGTTGTCATAATGTACAGGGCGTTCTGTGCTTGGCGGATAGTGCTCAATCAATTTTGTAAACAGGTGATCGCAAGTGGGAGCTGAATCATAGGGTAGTGCAATACTGATGATATCTGGCAAATGGTTCAATACTTGTTGGGTGGCTTGGCCGTTATCGAGTTTACCCACAATGACTATTTTTGTTTCGCTATGGGTGAGACAGTATTCGATGGTGTCGGCGCCAGCCGTTGGAAAAATGGGAACACTGACAAAGTCGCCGAGCATCATTGCGAGATCACACACAAACCATTCAGCGCAGTTTTTGGAAATGAGTGCAATTTTATCTTGGGGTTTTGCCCCTAGCGCTTGTAGCGCCGAGGCGAGCCTGAGTGCTTTGTCGGCCACTTCAGCATAGGTGTATTCAACAAATTTTCGGTTAATAATTTGTCTTAAATAAACTTGGTTGGGGCGTTCCGCTGCCCATTTCAAGATCATTTCATTCGGTGGTGGGAGAGCACAAGTTGCTTTGCTTAACTCGTTAGGCTGGATCATTCTCTAACTCCATGTTATTGGCAAAAATATTATTGTTTTTATGTTAATGTTTTGTTAACTCTAGCGTGGTGGAATGGTTAGGTAAAAGAAGATTGTAGTTACTAAACGTTAAAGTTGCGCGCTGGATTCACTTTCTTATTTTGACACTATTAACTCAGAGTGACGTTTATTTCTGTTCAGTTGAATCTATCCTTCGGGTCAATTTCTGGGTGGGTATCAATCACTTGTTTTAAGTACTCTTGATGATAGCGAAGGGCATTGACACAGTGTTTATCAAGCTTGCCGCTCACGACCATTTTTTCCAGTTCGAGAAGGGCAAAAGGAACAGACCAAGCTTGTTTGTATGGACGATGGCTTGTTAAGGCATCAAAGACGTTGGCAACAGCAATAATGCGTGCCGATATCGGGATATTGTCTTGCATTAGGCCGTAAGGGTAGCCACTGCCATCCAAAAACTCATGATGATAAGCGACGATCTCTTTTAATATGGATATGCAAGGGTGATCAGGTGTACCTATGTCATCAATAATTTGATTAATGATTTCAATCCCTTTTTCTATGTGGCTATACAGTTGAGCACGCTCTGGTTTATCTAATGTATTCGGGTTAAGTAATAAGCTTGTCGGTAGGGCAAGTTTGCCTATGTCGTGATAGCGCGAAAACTGGATAATGTTATCAATGGTTTCATCATCCAGTTGATAAATGTCAGCAACCTCAGTAGCGATGACTTTGGCATAACAGCTAATACGTTCTTTATGCTCTTTCGATTCCAGTTGATGCTCTGGGGAGCGCGCTTGAGTCAAATTTACAGTCTCTAAAATAGTGTGGACTAAATCGTATTCAGAGCAAACTGCAAAGCGAATCATCTCAATAAAAGGTTCTACATTCTGCTTTACCTGTTCGGTAAACAAATGGCTTTGACACGAGTTGAGGAAAATAAAGCCAATAAATACTTGCTGGTGGTAAGTCGGAATCGCCAGTGATGAACAATAACCTTGCTCAATTAGCCAGCGAGTATGAGGATAGTCTGGCTTCAATTGGATTGGGATATTTTCAACGCTACGACTCTGGCCGTTTTGTGCGCATTGCTTAAGGACTGGAAGCTCAGCAAGTGGAAACTCGTAATGTATAAGCTCGCCCCCGTGAAAGGTGCTGTCGGCGTAGGTTTTCAAATTATCATGATGATGGTCGTATAGCGCAAAAGAGATACGGTCAATCTCTGGGACTTTGACTTGCATTCGTTGGTGTATGTTAGCCAGTTGCTTATTGAGTGGACCAACATGTGGAAAATAGGCGTGCTCGCAACCTTTGCTATGCGTATCCATCGCGTGTTCCTCTGCGCTACAGGGTCTCCAAGGTTGAAATGGAGAAGCTCTTCTAATTGATAAGTTTAGAACAGATAAGCGATGCGTGCGTGAAATTTAAATAAAAAATGGGTTATATAACCAAGCAATATGAGGTGGTACTGGAAAGCCGTTGGATGACGCAGGGTCACTAGATAAATACGGCTATTTGACGCCATGTTTAGTCACAAGGCGTATGGCCAATTTCAGTTTAATCCAAGTGCAATACCACTGAGCATAAAGAATATAACCAGCCAGACAATAGGCAGTTTGAGCTGTTTTAGTAGGTAAAAACCGGTCAGAACGATCGCCATATCTAGATGATTGCTGACCGAGCTTGTAAATACAGGGTGATATAAGGCTGAGAGCAGCAAACCAACGACGGCGGCGTTAACACCGTTGATTGCTCCTGATACTGATCGATAGTTTGCTAAGGCTTGCCAATTTTTAAGCACGCCGAGCAGTAACAAAAAACCCGGCAAAAAGACGGCAATGGTCGCCAGCGTTGCGCCTAAGATTGGCGCTTGTGGTAGTAGAGCGTAGCCAATGTAAGTGGCGAAGGTAAACATTGGACCAGGAACCGCTTGTGCTGCGGCATATCCTGTTAAAAACAGATCCGGCTCAAGCGCGTCGCCAACCAAATTTTGCAGTAATGGAAGTACGACATGCCCACCGCCAAACACTAAGCTACCTGCTTGATAAAAGTGGTTAAATAGAGCGATTTCAGGCATTAAGTGGGCGGCAAAAGGTAAACCGACCAGTAAGCCAATAAAGAGAGTGAAAGGGACGAAAGCGGGGACAAATGAACGTTCAGTGGCTAAATCTTGACTAGGGAGCCATTTCACTCCGATCAGCGCTGCCGCAATGAGAACTCCGATTTGCGTTCCAATACTGGGTGCAACAATCAGCATCACAGCGGTGGCCACACACAACCCAACGGTTAAGCGATTCTTACAGAAGTTTTTATACATTCCCCATGTGGCATCCGCGACAACCACAACGGCTAGCAGTTTTAAGCCGTGAATCACGTTTTGAAATAAGGGGGTTTGTAGTAATTGGCTGCTGGCGATGGCAAGGGCAACCATGATCAAAACCGAAGGGAGTGTAAAACCAGCAAAAGCGGCGCATCCACCCAGTAAGCCACCACGATGGTACCCTAGTGCAAACCCAACTTGGCTTGAACCTGGCCCTGGCAAAAACTGACTTAAGGCAACGATCTGTGCGTATTCTTTATCTTCAATCCATTTTAATTTTTCAACGAATGTATTGCGGAAATAACCAATGTGAGCGGCTGGCCCACCAAAGCTTATCCACCCAAGCAGAAAAAAAGTTTTGAAAATAGTAAACATGTGCATAAGCACTCTTAAAGAGACGTTGTTTCGCTACTTTAAAAGGATGTTTGAGCAGATTCAAATTTAATCCTTAACCATTTGTAAACCGCAGAAAAACGATAAACAGACTGGCATGGGTTAACTGAGTTTAAACTTAGTCCAAGCCTTAGATCGCCAACGCCTAAACATGATGATGCCTCTAAACCATTCATCCACCGAAATGGCCACCCATGCACCCATAACTCCCCATCCCCAATGTAGGCCAAATAAGTAAGTTAAACCTGCGCCAAAAGTCCACATGCTTAATATGCCCATCTGCACTGGAAAGCGAATGTCTCCTGCGCCTTTGAGTGCGGCAATAAAAATTAGGTTAAACGTGCGCCCAGCTTCCATTGCAATGGAGCCAGCAATTAACCCTGCGACCAAGGCCGTTATCTCAGGATCAGAAGTGAAGAGGGCGGTGATGTCAGCGCGCAGTAGATAAATTGAGATCGTCAATGTGCTGGAGACGAGAAAGCCAACCACAAAATATTGTTGTACTTTAGTCAGAATCTCATCCACCCAACCTTTACCAATGTAGTAGCTAGTTTGAATTTGCCCGGCTTGCCCAAGAGCCACTGAGAATGCAAAGGCGAGACGGGCAATATTTTGCGCATAAGTAAACGCGGCCAGTGAAGCCGTGCCCATTTTTACAACGAAAAAAATCACCGTCAGTTGCATCATGTTATAGGAAAGAATCTCTCCCGCATTCATCATGCCGATCTTGATGATCTTCTGGTATAGCGGCTTCGGGATGATTTTCCACTCTTTCACCGGTAGTGATATGTGGTAGTACTTAACGGTGTAGTACAGCAAAATAGTGCTGACAATTTGGCTGAACACTGTTGATATCGCAACCCCTTGTACACCGTAGACGGGCAGTCCAAAGGGTTGAAAAATAGCAATATAGTTACCGATGATATTCAATAATCCGGCAAATAAATTAATGAACATCGGCGCTTTGGAGTAGCCGTTACTGCGCAAAATCGTCGCCAGTACAATGCCGATGGTAACGTTTACTGTAAAGCTGCCACTGATAACCAGATATTCATAGCCATATTGTGCGACCTGCGCTTCTAAGCCGTAGGCATTCATGACTGAATTAGCGCTCAAATAAGCGGCTAAACTGAGCGATGAGCCAATGATTAATCCAAGCAGTAAACTGGCCACCCCAACATGTGCCGATTCACTTTGGCGGCCAGAGCCATTGTATTGCCCAATTAGGATCCCTGTACCACTGCTGACCATCATTGAGACAATCAGCAAGAAAAAATTGATTTGAGTGATAACCCCAACCGCTGATACAGCTTTGTCTGAATAACTACTCAGCATAAATACATCACTGGTGTTAATCGCCGTCCGTAATAAAATCTCAATAAAGATCGGCCAAGTCAAAGTGACGATATTCATTCGGTTATTCAGTTCTACACGGCTTTGGGTCATGGGCTAAAACTCAGCAAGGTAAGTCGAACTAGAGAAGATGATGGTGCAAGGTGGTGGGCTGCAAAATATCTCACTAGAGCCTACCTGTGCGTATTGTATACGTAATTTAAATAAAATCAGTTAAGTGAAGGGAATTGTTTTAGAGTTTTTGTGGAAACGTTTACATTGTGGTGTTTTGATCACAGATTGAAAGCGAGTAAGGCTGTTAGACTTTTTCAAAAGCGAGAATCAACCTCTATCGGTATCCCAATAGGAGAGTATGGTGAAAGTATTAGTGACGGGCGGCATGGGCTATATCGGAAGTCATACCTGTGTACAAATGATACAAGCGGGTATCGACCCCATTATCGTTGACAACTTATCTAACGCGAAGATTGAAGTATTAAGCCGTATCCATGCACTGACAGATAAAACGCCCGTGTTTTATCATGGTGATATCCGTGATGAGGCCTTTCTCGATAAGGTATTTGCTGAACATAATATTGATGCTGTGATTCATTTCGCAGGTTTAAAAGCCGTCGGTGAATCCGTGATAAAACCGCTCGAATATTATGACAATAACGTCAATGGTTCGTTGGTGCTAGCGCGCAGTATGCGTAAAGCTGGAGTGAAAAGTATTGTATTCAGTTCATCGGCGACAGTGTATGGCGATCCTGAAATCGTGCCGATAACTGAAGATTCTCCAACCGGATCAACCACCAATCCTTACGGTCGTAGCAAATATATGGTTGAGCAGTGCCTGTCGGATTTAGTGGTTGCTGAGCCAGATTGGAGTGTGACCTTACTGCGTTACTTCAACCCTGTGGGGGCTCACCCTTCGGGCACTATGGGCGAAGACCCGCAAGGTGTGCCGAATAATCTGATGCCGTTTATTGCCCAAGTTGCGGTAGGTCGCCGCGAGAAGTTATCCATATTTGGTAGCGACTACCCCACACCGGATGGTACGGGTGTGCGTGATTACATTCATGTGATGGATCTAGCCGATGGCCATTTGGCCGCTTTAAATACGGTTGCGATGAAAGCGGGAAGGCATATTTACAACCTTGGATCGGGTAACGGATCGAGTGTGTTAGAGATAGTTTCCGCCTTTGCTCAAGCAAGTGGTGTTCCTATTGCTTATGAGATTTGCCCACGCCGCCCGGGTGATATTGCCGAGTGTTGGGCTAGTACCACAAAAGCGGAGCGAGATCTGGCTTGGAAGGCGACGCGCAGTATCAATGAAATGGCTGCTGATACATGGCATTGGCAATCCAATAACCCGCAAGGGTACTAGTTTTTATCCGGCGTGACGCGCCGGACTATCAAATAGCATAATTGAGTAAGCAATATGTCGAATGTTAAATTTAACCCAGTGGATCATCCACATCGTCGCTACAACCCACTCACGGGGCAGTGGATTTTAGTCTCACCACATCGCGCCAAACGCCCTTGGAGCGGGGCTGATGAAAAGCCAGCGGTAGATGAACTGCCAAGTTATGATCAGAAGTGTTTTCTTTGTCCGACAAACGAGCGTATCTCTGGTGATGTCAACCCAGACTACCAAGGTACGTACGTATTCAACAACGACTTCGCAGCACTGATGGTGGATTCACCAGATGCACCGGAGTCCGATAGCCCTCTATTCAAAACTCAAGGTGTGCGTGGTTTGAGCCGAGTGATTTGTTTCTCTCCAGATCACAGCAAAACTCTGCCAGAGTTACCCGTGGGCAACATTCGCAGCGTGATTGATACGTGGAACGATCAAATCGAAGAGTTAGGTAAAGAGTACGTTTGGGTGCAAGCATTTGAGAACAAAGGTGAAACCATGGGTTGTTCCCAGCCTCACCCACACGGCCAAATCTGGGCTAATAGCTTCTTACCCAATGAAATTGAACGCAAGGAGCACAACCTAAAATCGTATTACCAACAACAGGGTAGTAACCTGCTGGTGGATTATGTGCAAGCTGAGCTGAAAGATGGCTCACGCATTGTGCTGGAAACAGAGCATTGGGTGGCTGTTGTGCCTTACTGGGCTGCATGGCCATTTGAAACCATGTTGCTGCCAAAAACGCATATCCGTCGCATGAGTGAGTTGAGTGATGCGCAACGTGACGATCTCGCCGTTGCGATTAAAAAACTGACCAGCCGTTACGACAACCTGTTCCAATGTTCTTTCCCTTATTCTATGGGCTGGCATTACGCGCCTTTCTTTGAAGAGGGTACGAACATTGACCATTGGCAACTGCATGCACTGTTCTACCCACCACTGCTGCGCAGTGCCTCGATTCGTAAGTTTATGGTGGGTTATGAAATGTTGGCTGAAAGCCAACGAGATTTAACCGCAGAACAAGCGGCGCAGCGTCTGCGCGAGCTAAGTGATGTTCACTACAAAGAGCAGTAACGTCATCTGTGAAGTTGTAGCCTTGTTGCTGCGTAAACGCACCCTAAGAACATAGGTAATCTATGTTCATTGGCTGAATTTACTTATCACCTCGCTGCGCCTCCAACGACTTGGGCTTAACAAAGTTTTTTCATAGCGCTAAGTGGTTAATGAGAAATGAAAACCAGTTTATGAGTTTAGGAATGCAAATGTTTGATTTAATCCAAAATGTGAAAGCGTCTTTTGAGCAAGTGTTGGGCTACGCGCCTAGTCATATCATCCAAGCGCCAGGCCGTGTAAATTTGATTGGTGAGCACACCGACTATAACGACGGTTTTGTGCTCCCCTGCGCAATTAACTACCAAACCGTGGTAGCGGCTGCCAAGCGTGAAGATAATTTAGTACGCATCGTGTCTGTTGATTATGGCAATGCACTTGATGAGTTTGACCTCACCCAAGAGATTACTTTCCAACAAGACAAAATGTGGGCGAACTACATTCGCGGCGTGGTGAAATGTTTGCTTGCGCGTGGGTACTCGTTTACCGGGGCGGATATTACTGTCAGCGGTAATGTTCCACAGGGAGCGGGGCTTAGCTCTTCGGCTGCGCTTGAGGTCGTGATCGGTCAAACTTTTAAAGAACTTTATCAACTGGATATTTCTCAAGCGGAAATTGCACTAAATGGCCAACAGGCCGAGAACGAATTTGTCGGCTGTAATTGCGGCATTATGGATCAAATGATTTCGGCGCAAGGTCGTGAAAACCACGCGCTACTTTTAGATTGCCGTAGCTTAGAAACACAAGCGGTTTCAATGCCTGAAGAGATGGCTGTCGTGATCGTCAACTCCAATAAAAAACGCGGCTTGGTAGATAGCGAATACAATACTCGCCGTCAGCAGTGTGAAGAGGCTGCGCGTATTTTTGGCGTCAAAGCGCTGCGTGATGTAAGCATTGAACAGTTTAACCAAAAAGTTTCTGAGCTTGATGAGTTGGTGGCTAAACGTGCTCGTCACATCATTACTGAAAATGACCGTACTGTTGAAGCGGCCCAAGCGCTGCGAGCCCACGACATGAAGCGCATGGGCGAGCTGATGGCTCAATCACACGCATCGATGCGTGATGATTTTGAAATTACGGTCAAAGAGATTGATACCTTGGTTGATATCATCAAAGAGGTGATTGGTGACCAAGGCGGTGTGCGTATGACTGGGGGCGGCTTTGGTGGCTGTATTGTGGCACTTGTCCCACCGACATTGGTTGATGCAGTGAAAGCGGCTGTCGATGAGAAATATGAAGTGGCGACTGGCCTCAAAGCGTCGATTTACGTCTGCCAAGCAAAAGAGGGCGCTGGTCTAGTGGAGGCTTGCTGCACATCTTCACTTGTTCACACTATGACTCAGCAAGTAGCTTATGATGGCCGCCCGGCACAACTTGTCAGTTTGACTAACCGCATTGGTAGCCGCGTAGTATTAATGGATATTGGTGCAACATGGCTCAGTTGTGAGTTGGCGCTTAAGGATGGGGAACGCAGAGAAGTTCTGCTGGGTGTTTCCACCATGAGCGACTTCCAGAAACAACAAAGCTATATGGGCGTCACTGTGGGACGTTATGCCAACCGGATCGCTAAAGGCCAATTTGAATTAAATGATCAACGCTATCAAGTGACGACCAACCAAGCTGGAAATAGTTTGCATGGTGGTCTTGAAGGGTTAGATCAGCGTCGTTGGACTATTGCTCACAAAAGTGCTCAACAAGTGACGTTTTCAATCCATTCATCGGATGGTGACCAAGGTTTTCCCGGTAATGTTGACATTGCCGTGAGCTATGAACTGAACGATCAGAATCAATTGATCCTCCGCTATTTAGCGACCACAGATAAACCAACGCCGCTTAATTTAACCAACCACGCCTATTTTAATTTGCTAGGCGCAGAGAGTGATCATACGATTTTAGATCATTCACTTTCTATAAAAGCCGATCAATTTTTACCCACAGATCCACATGGAATCCCATTGTCAGGGCCAAAATCTGTCATCGACACGGGCTTTGATTTTCGCGTTGCAAAATCAATAGGTCGTGACTTACTCAAAGATGAGCAGCAACAAGCAAGCAAAGGGTATGACCACAGTTATTTATTGCCTGATAAAGCTGATTTAACCGTGTGCGCTGCGCAACTGAAGTCACCAGATGCAAAGGTAACCATGAGCGTATTTACGACTAAGCCTGCCATACAACTTTATAGTGGAAACTGGTTATCGGGGACGCCCAATCGGCGCGGTGGGGTTTATCAAGGCTATGCAGGGGTCGCATTAGAAACTCAATACTTGCCGGATGCTCCCAATCATGCCGAATGGCAGCAACCCAGCTGTATTACTCTGCCAGGGCAAGAATATACTCATACCACAATTTACCAATTTGACGTTTAAGGTGGGTGCGTCGCTTAGATGTTGAGTATTGATGCCCAAAGTGGCGAGTGAAAGTGTAACCTGAGTGCGTCAGATTTTTTCTACCGAATCTCGACGCACCAAAGTCGGTGAGAAAATCATCGGTTCTTTTTCTATCGTTTCGCCACGGGCTAATTGGAGTGCCAGTTTAGCGGCTTTTTCAGCCATCATCTCGATTGGGTAGCGGATGGTGGTCAGCCTTGGGCGAATGTAGCGTGCGATCAACGCATCATCAAAGCCGATCACTGAAATTTGCTCAGGGCTTTTTACACCATTCTCCTCAAGCACATTTAACGCGCCCGCTGCCATATTGTCGTTGTAGGCGACCACGGCAGTCATGTCGATCGAACGGATCAGCAAGTGAGTCATCGCTTGCTCGCCACCTTCGCTGTGTGGTTCGGCCAACTCGATGTAATTAGGAGCGATCTCAATACCGTGATCTTTCAACGCGGCTTGATAACCAGCTACGCGATCTGTAGCGTCTTCAATCGAATGAGAAGAGCCAATACAAGCAATTTTTTTATGACCGTGGCGGATCAAAAATTCAGTCGCCAAATAAGCACCTTTGTAGTTATCCAATGAGATGCAGCGGTTAGCCAGTTGCGGGATATGACGGTTGATCAATACCATCGATTTCACTTCGGCGGCGTAGTCGATCAATTCTTGATCCGATAAACCTTTCGAGTGAATCACCAAAGCGTCACAACGGCTGTTGATCAACAGTTCAATCGCTTGGCGCTCTTCTTCAGCACGGTGATAACCATTGCCAATCAACAGATGCTTGCCATTGTCATGAGCCACATTATCGACCGCTTTCACGAGCATGCCAAAAAAAGGATCGGAAACGTCACTGACTAGCACGCCTATGGTGTCGGTACTTTGGCTGACTAAAGCTCGTGCGGCGGCGTTAGGCCGATAGCCAAGTAAACTCATTGCGGCGGTGACCGCTTCAATCGATGTTTTACTCGCTTTAGGGGATTTATTGATGACTCGTGAAACCGTTGCCACTGACACACCGGCTTCGCGAGCTACATCTTTTATGGTAGCCATATTACACCTCTTGCTATTGCTCGCTGTATTTAACAATGGTGGTGTAAATAAGGCAAACGAACAATGCAATCAATGTGATAATTACGACTTTCTATACAGGTAAATCAAGGCTTCTAATTAATGTAAACGTTTAAAATTGGAATAAAAGCTAAGGCGCTAACGGACCGTAGCAATCAGCTCATCAATGATCGCATGATGACAGGGTTCTACCCCTGCTAAATTACCGTATTTCGGCGCGAGGCGATCGTTAATCAGCGGATGTTGCCAGCCAACCGTGTGCTCAACAAAATGGCGCGCAAAGGTTTCTGAAAACTCTAAACAACCAGCCAGCACGGTATCGACATAGGTTTGTACGATAGGGCTTCGCTCGCAGGGAGGCTCTGGTGCCTCTTTGACATAAACCCAAATCGGCCATTGGAGGTTAAAAGCGTCATCACTCTCGATTTGATTGGTGTTGAGGGGGACTCGCTCATAACCACGTTCTCGACGGTCAAATTCTGCCAAAGCGGTTTCATCGATCTCCAGTAGTACACCGTTGACTTGCCCTTGTCCTTCATTCACCACCAAAGGTGACAATATGTAGCTCTCATCAATTTTTCCCCAGTAACGAACTAAACCATGCGCGACCACGGGAATCGCTCTTCCTGTTTGCCCTGTTAACTGGCGAGAAGCTGAGTTGATCAAGCTGCCATAACCAAAAATATACATCATCAGTGAATTACGACTCCTTATTGAAAAAACGTAACCGATGCAAAATCCAAAACTCTAAACCAAAAATACCAACCAGTGCGATGCAAAAGAGAGCAAAAGCAACGGGGGATTCAGTGCCGGGAATACCGCCGACATTAACCCCAAGTAAGCCAGTTAAAAAGCTTGTGGGTAGAAAGATCGCCGCAATCACCGAGAATAAATAGGTGTTTTGGTTCATCTTCTCTGCATGATATTGACGTAATTCCCCTTTGATCAGTTCGAGCTCTCCAAGATAAAAATCGAGGGTTTCATTAATGCGCGTGATGGTGTTAACGCTGTGGCGCAGACGCAAGTTTTTATCATTTGCCAGCGAGACTTTGGAATCACTGAAATCATCGATGGCGTATTGCTGAGGTTTGATAAAACGTTTGATTTTGAGCAGCGCTTTATGCGTCTGCATCAGCTCGTCACTGAGTTCAATTTCGTTATCGTATTGGGTGATTTTCGCTTCAATGCTGTTTAAGTAGTTATCGATGTTTTTGTTTAAACCATCAATGATCTGCACGAGTACATCTGAAAGGGTTTGCGGGCCTTGCCCGGCCTGCAGTAGGTCACGGATTACATTGACGGCTTTTGACGGGATTTTTCTGGTTGAAAACAGCGCGCCATTGAAATAGAGAATGCGCACGCTCAACATATCTTCTGGGTTGGCGTTGTCGTTCATGTTGACGCCACGCAAAATCAGTAAAAAGTTCTCATCATCGTATTGCTCAAACAGTGGGCGAGTGTCCTCTGCTAAGAGGCTGTCGACAATTGAAGTGGGGATCTGATACTGCAGCAACCACTCTTTTAAACCGGGAATATCGCGTTGGCAGTGATACCAATTCCCAGCTTCAATCAGTGAAGCACTATTGAGTTTTTGCTGCGGAGCGGATGCAGAAAAATGCCACTGGTCGATCACAAATTCCATGAATATCCTTATCACTTGCTCCTCAATGACTCTGCATTGAGGAGCAGTAGATTATACCAATTGAGATCAGAAGCCGCGCATTTGAATACGGCGCAGAAACTCAGTCATGATCCTATCGTAAAGAAGATCGCCTAAAAACGCATCCTCAACTTGGTGATCAATACTAGGGTTATCATTCACTTCAATTACATAAACTTGGCCATCAATCTCTTTCAAGTCAACGCCGTACAGGCCACTGCCGATAAGGTTTGACGCTTTTAAGGCAACATCAACCACGTTTTTAGGTACTTGTTTTAAATCCAAGGTTTCAAATCCGCCAGAAGAGACTCGGCCACTGTTGTGGTGTTGATAAATTTGCCAGTGGCCGCGGCTCATCATGTATTTGCAGGCGAAGATGGCTTGGCGGTTCATTACACCGATGCGCCAGTCAAAGTCAGTTGGCATGAAGGCTTGTGCCAAAATCAGAGCACTTTTTTCAAACAGTGCGCCGGCTTCACGTTCCAGCTCTTGCTCGTCGCGTACTTTGACCACGCCACGTGAAAATGCGCCATCTGGAATTTTTAATACCATGGGAAAGCTCAACTCCTGCATGACATTGCTTTTCCATTGCTCATCAAAACTTTGCAAAATCACGCCTTTTGGCGCAGGCACTTTATTGCGTTGCAATAACTCAGTTAAGAACACTTTATTGGTGCATTTCATGATCGATTCAGAATCGTCCATCACCACCAAGCCCATTTTCTCGGCCGTTTTTGCAAAGCGGTAAGTGTAGTTACTGATGTTCGTGGTGGCGCGAATAAACAAGCCATCAAATTCACCCAAACGCGATAAGTCATCCGGTGAAATGGTTTCTAGGTTGACTCCTAAACGGTTTGCGGCGCGGCGAAAACGTTTTAATGCTGAGGGATCAGAAGGTGGCATTTTCTCTTCTTCGTCCACCAGCATTGCAATATCGTAACGGTACTTTTTCTCTTGCTTCGGTTTACGCCAAACTTTGGTTGAAAACAGCTCTAATGATTCGACGAAGAAATCTTGCTCTTGGTCGTTCAAATCTTGGAATGGGAAAGGGCCAATTTTGCTGATTTGCCACTGCCCTTGAACGCGGTTCATTTCCAACTCAATAACGGGCACCATAAACTGTTCAAACAGGCGGCGAGCCAGTTTATCCAAGCCTTTTTCTGCGGTGCGGCCAAAATAAATTTTGCACTGTAGAAAATCGGTTTGGGCGCACAGTTTATTGAGTTTCAATAAGCCAGAAGAGAGTAAAAAGGGTTGATTGATGTCGTTGATTGCCATCACTCGAGGGATAACGCGGTGGCCGCGTGCCTCTGCCATCAGCGAGCAGTAATAGCCGCTGCTCATGTAGCCATAATCGCGACACAGGTTGACCACTTGCAGGCTGCGATGAGTATGGGTGCCATTACTGTTGAGGTATTGGTCTACACTTACCACTTGCTCTGAGGGGAAATATTGTTGCCAGTCACTGGACTGGTCGGTCACGATCAAAAGGTTTGCCATTGCTATTCTTTTCCTTAATCAATAGGAATAATATTGAGCCGCAATCTTGCCAACCACTTAAGGACGTCGTATGGACTTTCGTCTTGCGAAAAGTGCTGATCTCACTGCTCTTAATGCGTTAGAACAACAGCTGTTTGACGGAGATAAAATCTCTCCACGTCAAATGAAGCGTTTTTTACATTCCAACCAAGCGGTGTTGTTTGTGGCCGATGCCGGCACAGAGCTGGCTGGATATGCATTGCTACTATTTCATCAAGGTACACAGCTATCAAGGTTGTATTCGATTGCCGTAAAACCTGATTTCAGAGGCCGGAGGATTGCTCAAAATTTGGTCGAGCAATGCGAGCGTGCTGCTCTTGATCAAGGTGCCACTACATTACGATTAGAAGTGCGTGAAGA